>NZ_JANION010000235.1:0-2729 GCF_024610815.1 Mixta sp. | reverse complement strand
ACTACATTCTCTTCTATATTACTGGCCTGTCGTGGCTGACCGCAAATTAAGTGTGGATATTCTGACAGCAGAAAAAAGTCATAAAGGTGGCGCAAAACCAGGCGAGATGCTAATTAAGTTGCGTATCCGATTTTATCAGGTACAGTGTGGGCGTTTCAGGGTCCGGGCGTAAAAATGGCTTTACGCTGGCAGCAGGAAGCGCCGGTTTTCGGCTAAAAGGGGCCGTTAATCAGCATTATAGGCTGGCTTCAACGTGGTCTTCTGCTTTAAATCAGGTCGGGTTGAATTCTTCGCGACCCGCAGCAATATAGATTGGCACGCTGACTGGCAACGCTGAAAAACGCCATCATTACATTCGGACGTATTCATCAGGTAAAGGTAAATATGGGTAAAGCTCTCGTAATAGTCGAGTCCCCGGCAAAGGCCAAAACGATTAATAAATATCTCGGTAAAGACTACGTTGTGAAGTCCAGCGTGGGTCATATACGTGATTTGCCGACCAGTGGCTCGACGGTGAAAAAGAGCGCTGACGCTAAACCAGCCAAAAAAGGCAAGAAAGATGAAAAAACGGCGCTGGTTAGCCGTATGGGCGTCGATCCCTGGCATGGCTGGAAAGCTGACTATCAAATTTTGCCCGGCAAAGAGAAAGTTGTCTCCGAACTGAAAGCGCTGGCGCAGGAAGCCGATCACGTCTATCTCGCAACCGACCTTGACCGCGAAGGGGAAGCCATCGCCTGGCACCTGCGGGAAGTGATCGGTGGCGACGACAAACGCTTCAGCCGCGTAGTGTTTAACGAAATCACCAAAAATGCGATTCGTCAGGCGTTTGAAAAGCCGGGCGAACTGAATATCGAGCGCGTCAATGCGCAGCAGGCGCGCCGCTTTATGGACCGCGTGGTGGGCTATATGGTCTCTCCGCTGCTGTGGAAAAAGATCGCCCGCGGTCTTTCCGCTGGGCGCGTGCAGTCGGTGGCGGTGCGGCTGGTGGTGGAGCGTGAGCGTGAAATTAAAGCGTTCGTGCCGGAAGAGTACTGGGAACTGAGCGCCGATCTGACTACGCCGAAAGGCAGCGATCTGCCGATGCAGGTAACGCATCAGGGCGACAAGCCTTTCCGCCCGGTAAATAAAGAGCAGACCCAGGCGGCGGTCAGCCTGCTGGAAAAAGCCCGCTTTCATGTGGAAGATCGTGAAGACCGGCCGACCAGCAGCAAGCCGGGGGCGCCTTTTATCACCTCCACGTTACAGCAGGCGGCCAGCACCCGTCTCGGTTTCGGCGTAAAACGCACGATGGCGCTGGCGCAGCGGCTCTATGAGGCGGGCCATATCACCTATATGCGTACCGACTCCACCAACCTGAGCCAGGACGCCGTGGCGATGGCGCGCGGTTATATTGAAAGCAATTTCGGCGAAAAATATCTGCCGAAGACCGCGAACGCCTACGCCAGCAAAGAAAATTCACAGGAAGCGCACGAAGCGATTCGCCCGTCCGACGTGACGATTCAGGCTGAACAGCTGAAGGATATGGAAGCGGACGCGCAGAAGCTTTATCAGCTGATCTGGCGTCAGTTCGTCGCCTGCCAGATGGTGCCAGCGCAGTATGACTCCACCACGCTGACAGTGGCGGCGGGCGACTTTAAGCTGAAAGCGAAAGGGCGTATTTTACGCTTCGACGGCTGGACGAAAGTAATGCCCGCGCTGCGCAAAGGCGATGAAGATCGCATTCTGCCGGCGATTGAAATCGGCGATGAGCTGAGCCTGCAACAGCTTAATCCGAGCCAGCATTTCACCAAACCACCGGCGCGCTTTAGCGAAGCCTCGCTGGTGCGCGAACTGGAAAAACGCGGCATTGGCCGTCCGTCGACCTACGCCTCGATTATTTCCACCATTCAGGATCGCGGCTATGTGCGCGTGGAAAGCCGCCGTTTCTATGCGGAAAAAATGGGCGAGATCGTCACCGACCGTCTGGAAGAGAACTTTCGCGAGCTGATGAATTACGATTTCACCGCGCATATGGAAGACAGTCTTGACCAGGTAGCGAACGACCAGGCCGAATGGAAAGCGGTGCTGGATCACTTCTTTGCCGATTTCAGCAAGCAGCTGGAGCAGGCGGAGAAAGATCCTGAAGAGGGCGGCATGCAGCCGAACCCGATGGTGCTGACCTCCATTGACTGTCCGACCTGCGGCCGCAAAATGGGCATCCGTACCGCCAGCACCGGGGTGTTCCTCGGCTGTTCCGGCTATGCGCTGCCGCCGAAAGAGCGCTGCAAACAGACCATCAACCTGATCCCGGAAAACGAGGTTCTGAATATTCTGGAGGGGGACGATGCGGAAACTAACGCGCTGCGCGCCCGTCGTCGCTGCCAGAAATGCGGCACGGCGATGGACAGCTATTTGATCGATAACCAGCGCAAACTGCATGTCTGTGGTAACAACCCCAGCTGCGACGGCTATGAGATCGAACAGGGCGAATTCCGCATCAAAGGGTATGACGGCCCGATCGTTGAGTGCGAAAAATGCGGCTCTGAAATGCACCTGAAAATGGGGCGCTTCGGCAAATATATGGCCTGCACCAACGACGAGTGTAAAAATACGCGCAAAATCTTGCGTAACGGCGAGGTGGCGCCGCCGAAAGAAGATCCGGTGCCGCTGCCTGAATTGCAGTGCGAAAAATCGGATGCTTACTTCGTGCTGCGTGACGGCGCCGCTGGGGTATTCCTGGCCGCCAACAC
>NZ_JANION010000234.1:0-2844 GCF_024610815.1 Mixta sp. | reverse complement strand
GTGTTGGTATAAATTGAAAGTGTTCTTTATTAACTATTTTAAATCATGAGGTTGAATGTAATGTGCGAGTCCGGCCTTCGCACCAAGTGATGCAATCAAGTCGCCCAAGGGCGGCTTTTTTTGTATCCATATTCTTCCGCTTTCATCCATACATACCTGTTAAGTAATGATCTTTTCCTGTGTTCGATGTATTCCTGATTTTCTGCTCTATCCACTCTTTTTTCTGTCAGCCAGCCAAAACACTGCACGCAATGTCGACATCTTTTATACAGAGTACGAGCAGCAGTACCAGCGTTGTTTTTCAGGTTTCGACATCTTACTTTGTGGTTGTCTGAAGGCGGCAGTTTCAGAACACATTCCATTCCTAATGACTTTGGCTTGTGACCATCCGAAGGCGTTTCTAACAGGTCACTCATACCATCCTGATCCTGGAAACAATGGTGGCTGTCCGTTGACAGCAGATACATGCGGCTAAAAATACGACAAAGTTTCTTGGTTTCAGGCACTTTGCATCAGTGAGTAAAAGGAGCAACCTAGCACCAGGTGCTATAGTCAAGGTAACAGGATGTCAGCCTGATGCGCGTATTTAAAACTAAATGATTCAGCAAGGCGGCTAAATCGCACGCAATTAAAGATAGTGAGTTATATCAGACTATTGAGGCGGCGATGCAAGGTAAGGCTGACGACCTCGGCGGGGGAGTATACAAGAAACGGCTGAACCAGAATCGCGATCGCGCCATTATCCTGGCGAAAGGTGGAGAACACTGGTTTTATACGTTTCTGTATGCCAAGCAGAATATGGCAAACATTGATAATCGCGAACTGGCTGGATTCCGCGAGTTAGCAAAGCACTACGCTGCCCTTGCTGATGAAAAGATTACGGCACTAATTAAGAGTAAAGAACTGGTGGAGATTTGCCATGACTGCAAAAAGTAAATTCAAGAGTCCTGCATTTGAGGCCATCCACAGCGCGGCTTCTGGATTATTCAGCGTCGATGCTATCCCGCAGGAAACAATGCGCAACTTTGATAAAGCGTGCCTCAACAATGTAGATGAGCTTCAACCCATTGAGATTAAGGCGCTGCGCGAGAAGCTAAACGTCAGCCAGCCCGTTTTTGCCAGCTACCTGAATACCAGCGTTTCGACAGTGCAAAAATGGGAAAGTGGAGCGAAGCGCCCTGGTGGGCTGGCGCTGAAACTGCTTACCGTGGTGCAGAAGCATGGATTGAAGGTGTTGGTTTGAGTTAGTTATACGTTGGATTGCTTCTAAAAGGGGTCTATATGTCTAGATTAGCCCCATAGATCACCAGACACTTCGCCTCTCTTAAAATAAGAGGTAGTGTTGGAACTATGTTTAACACCAGTCAGAATAATAAGATGGTTGAAGTGTTATCAGGACCTGAGCGGCGTCGGCGTCGTACACCGCAGGAAAAAATTGCCATTATTCAGCAAACTATGGAACCCGGTACGACCGTGTCTCATGTCGCGCGCCTGCATGGCATCAATGCAAACCAGATATTCAAATGGCGCAAGCAATATGAAGACGGTTCGCTGACGGCTGTTGCATCGGGCGAGGAAGTGGTGCCGGCCTCCGAGCTCGCTGCCGCCAATAAGCAAATCCGCGAGCTCCAGCGACTTCTGGGCAAAAAGACGATGGAAGCCGAGATCCTTAAAGAGGCCGTGGATTAAGAGTGTAGATGCAAAATGTTTTAGCTAAAATCCTTTTCATTCCGTTTTAAAGGAAGTTTCAGCACCTAACAATCTGAGGAAAGTCATTATGGATGATGATGGAATGAGAATTGTAATGTCGCCTGTACAGCTGGCGGCCGTACTTTCAGACAAGACAGTAACGGAAGCCGAGACTATCAGTAACAGACTGCTTGGTGGATTAGGCGTTTTGCTTGGCGGCGTTGAAATGGCCGGAGCAGCAACGTTATGTATAGCGCCAGAGCCAACTGGTCTGACTAAAGCAGGATGTATGGTCCTTGGCGCTCATAGCCTGGATAGCGTACATGCCGCGGCTCAGCAGATGATATCCGGTAGGGATACGCATTCAGCTACGTATCAGTTAGCAGTGAGCGCAGCCCGACAGCCAGGGGCTGATGAAGATACAGCATTAAAAATAGGTATGACGGCTGATATTGCTGTTCCGATTGGATTTGCAATAGCTATTGGCGCAGCAAGAGTCGCAGCTGTCAAAGCTGGCCGTGTCAGGCTGATCGAGCATGAATCCTTAATCGGATTAAAACCGGGCGGTCATACTCTGGCAAATCATGTAGGCAAAACAGACAGTGAACTGTTGGCTCGATTTGAACAAAATAAGCGGCTCATGATGTCGTCAACATTTAAAAATCTGAATGTTGCTGAGAGCGTTATTTCACGGGCGCTTTATATTAACCGGGATGGTATCAAATCTGCATTAGCTGGCGGTAAGCGAGGTGTACGTCTTACTATCAACTATCCTGCCGGACGTGAAATAGGATATGGATATGCCCGTGGAAATACCCAGCGAATAAACATGTACGCTGTGCGTATTGTTATTGATATTCAGGAATATAACGGGAAACCTTATTATATTCTTACCGCCTTCCCGACCCCATAGGTGAGTTATGCAAACTTTTTATCACCTTGATCAGTTGATTCAGGGCTATTTTAATCAGGATCACGACATCATTAATGATGATGAGGACACGGTTGAAGGCATTATTGGATTGTTCATAAAAGCTGCGCCGGAATGGATGTTGAAAGAGCTGATAGAAGAAGTCGATGATTTTATAGACAACTACAAAGAGCATCTGGATGAGGAGTTTAAAAACCGATATGGCTACGATTTTTCACCGGAGC
>NZ_JANION010000232.1:0-1699 GCF_024610815.1 Mixta sp. | reverse complement strand
CGGTTCGAGCCCGTCATCACCCACCATCGGGTCGTTAGCTCAGTTGGTAGAGCAGTTGACTTTTAATCAATTGGTCGCAGGTTCGAATCCTGCACGACCCACCAGTGTAGAAAGGCGCCCTAAAGGCGCCTTTTTGCTATGTAAAATCGGCAGGATGAGAACCTGCAGCAGGTTCGGGTCGAGCTTCTGCGAGACAACGTTGCCAGCGGCAACGGCCCGAAGGGCGAGGCAAAGCCGAGTTATCCTGCACGACCCACCAGTGTAGAAAGGCGCCCTAAAGGCGCCTTTTTGCTATGTAAAATCGGCAGGATGAGAACCTGCTGCCTCTCCTCCTTCTGTTTCCTTTCGTTTTCTTATCACTTCTTTTACGCTTTCGGCGCTCAAGAATGGCCTCCCTGCATCCGATAAACGTAATGGTTTGTTATAAAGGAGGAAATCATGACGACCATTAACACTTCGACTCCCAGCGTCGGACAGAGCGGCAGCTCCGCCAGCTCAGGCAGTAGCAGCAGCAGTGACGTTTCATCGCAAATCGCCAGCCTCACCAGCCAAATCACCAAGCTGCAGCAGAAGCTGAAGGATATAAGCAGCTCCGACGGCACGACGGAGGAAAAGCAGAAACAGCAGGAACAGCTCCAGAATCAGATCAAACTGTTGCAGGCGCAGCTGGCGCAGCTGCAACGTCAGCAGGCGGAAGAGGCGAGCAAAAAACAGCAGGCGCAAAACGGCGGCAATAGCGTAAAAATCGCCGACGGCGTTAACCGCCCGACGACCGAAAACCAAATTAACGTTTATATCTAAAAAGCGGGCATCCGTTGCCGCTGTTGCGTCAGCAGCCTTGCCTGCTGGCGCACCTCTTGCCAGATCGCTTCCGCCGCGGGCGTCAACGAGCGGTTTTTGCGGCGAATCAGCATCAGCGTACGGTTAATTTCCGGCAGCAGCCGACGAACCGTCAGCGGTCGTCCCGCCGGCAACGGCAGCGCCAGCGCCGGTAAAATGCTGATGCCGATCCCCGCTTCGACCATCGGATAGAGCGTGGTGGGATGTCCAATTTCCTGCACAATCTCCGCCTCGACCCGCTGCTGCCTGAGCGCTTCATCAATCAGCACGCGGCTGCCGGACGCATAATCCTGCAATACCATCGTGCGGCCGCTCAGCCTCTGCCAGCGAATCGCTTCCGCCTGCGCCAAAGGATCGTCCTGGCGACACAACAACAAAAAAGGCTCATCCAGTATCGGCTGTGATTCAAACTCATCGGTCGCCAGCGGCCCGACGACGATACCGAAATCCACTTCAGCGTTGCGCACGCTCTGCACCACCCACTGCTGCGGTCGGTCGCGCAGCATCACTTTAATTTCAGGGTAATTAAGCTGGCTGGCGGCCAGACACTGCGGCATCAAATGCGCGGAGATGGTTTGGCTGGCGGCAACCCTCACCGTCCCGCTGCGCTGCTGTCCGAAGCTGCGCGCGTCAAGCAACGTAGTGTTCAGCTCTTCCAGCAGACGCTCCAGACGCGTCGCCAGCTGCTGTCCGGCATCGGTCAGCAGGACTTCGCGCGTAGTGCGATCCAGCAGGCGGATGCCCATTTCCGTTTCCAGCTCTTTGATGCTGTGGCTAACCGCCGACTGGCTCAAGCCAATCGCCTGTCCCGCCTGGCTGAAGCTGCCGTGCTGAGCGACGGCGACGAAAACCCGCAGCT
>NZ_JANION010000231.1:0-2348 GCF_024610815.1 Mixta sp. | reverse complement strand
TCTAACATCGACGGCGAAAAGCGTTTAAAGTGAGATCCATGCGGCAGATTAGAAAAGCAGCAAACGCGCGGCAGTTGCCGGTTTTGCCAGCAAACGCGCGCTAAAACGGGGCACAGGCTTTGACATCATCTCCAGGGCCAGGTAATATTCGCCCCGTTCACACGATTCCTCTGTAGTTCAGTCGGTAGAACGGCGGACTGTTAATCCGTATGTCACTGGTTCGAGTCCAGTCAGAGGAGCCAGATTTAAAAAAAGCAGATGCCAGGCGTCTGCTTTTTTGCTTTCAGTCAACAGCGAACGGTCATCGCCCCTTGTTCCCCTCTGTTATTTTTCCCGGTACGAAGCGGCCAGTCCGCCGACCCCCTCACGTGTTTACTGCCTGTCCGGTACCTCGCGCTGTCCGATCCGTAACCCACCGTGCTTTCGTATCTTCCGCCGAAGAAGGTAAAAAGAGCGCAGAAACGCAGCCAAAAATAAAATCAGAATAAGCTCAGCTTAAATCGTCGTCGTATTAGGCGATCTTGATGAGGCGTTCGATTACGCCATTTTAAATAAGGTATTTAATTTTATCCGCGACGGCGCGCAGCTGATCGTGTTTCATCGCAACCCCTGGTATTTCCGCGCGGGAAAAACCTGGCTCGACAGCGGCGCGTTTACGCTGGCGCTGGAGACAGCCACGCAGCGTCAGGCGGTAGTGACCGGCAAACCATCGCCAGTGCTGTTTAACAGCGCTCTCGCCTCGATGGGGCTGGATAAATCGCAGGCGCTGATGGTGGGTGACGATGTCACCACGGATATCGTCGGCGCCAGAGCGATCGGCCTGCCGACGTTGCTGGTCGGATCCGGCAAGTTCAGACCGGACGACCTTGTCCGCCACGCTATCGCTGACGAGGCCTTCCTGCCGCGGATCGCCGATCTGCCCTCTTTACTCAATCTGAAGGCGTAACGCTATGAAACTGCTTAATCTTGAGGTTACCTCGCATGGAGAGCTATTTCACAGCCGCTATGAGATTTTTCGTGAAAACGGCGCGGAGGTTTATTACCTCACCGCCTCTCAGAATAGCGTGCTCTGGCCCGGCTTCGCCGGCGTACGCGTTTTAACCGATCAAATCATCGATACGCTGATCGCCGCCGCGCGTGCATGGCGTGAGGAAATCCGTTTCGACGCGATACTGACAACTGACGAAGCCTCGGTGATCGCCACGGCCGCCGCGAGCGAGGCCCTTTCCCTGCCGGGGCTCTCCCTTGCCAGCGCCCGTCAATGCCGTAACAAATATGAGATGCGCCTCGCTCATCAACAGCATCAGGCGCCGCATCCGCCGTTCCGGCTGTGCGAAACCGTCGACCAGGCGCTGCAGGCTGGCGCACGTTCCGTTTTTACCCGAACGGCCATATCGAGAGTCAGGTTCACTATCTGTAGCCGTCGGACGGCTGCGCGCGCCGGATCTATTTCGCCAGCAGTCGGTTCACCCTCACGATCGAGCGGGTCAGCATGCTGCCGTAATGCGGATCGCCAAAGTGAAACAGCGCCGTCGCACGCCGGAAAGCGGGATCGCAGACGCCGTTGGCGTGAAAGGATCGATAGCCGTAGAAAAAGTAGATGTTGCCCGGCTGCAAATGCAGGGTCATCGGTTTTACCAGCCGGTGCTTAATCGCCCAGGTCAGCAGATGACGCGACAATGGGTTCTGCATAATGGCCTTTTCAATGACGTTAAAGAGAACGCTGCCGCGAAAGCGCCGCAGGTTGGGAAAAAGGAGCAGATCGCCGCGCGCCTCGCCCTGCTGCGGGATCTCTATCGGCAGCAGGGCGGTGATGACGCTGGCGTCATAGTGAAAAGCATTAGATTTCTTTTTGCCGCTCTGCCCCTGCACGCAGCGCAGCACCGCAAGTATCTGCTGTCTGGCCAGCGAGCGGCCCAGCGATTTTTCCGCCATCTGCCGCATCAGCTGATGAAATTCGACGTTTTCGCTCAGCTCCGCCAGCGGCGTGCGATCGATTTTTTCCACGTCGCCGAAAATGGCGTGGTAACGCTGGCCGGAATTGGCGCTGACCTCCTCAACCCACTGACGAAAACGCATTAATCCTTCCCCGGTGACTGCCTTTTCCAGTACGGCATAACCCTGTGTTTCAATATCCTCAAGTAGCTGAGGAATGCAATGCGGATCGATTGCGGCGATAAGAGACATAGTACCCTGCCCGTTAATTGTTTATGGTGCCGACGTCTGAGCGTCGTCCTGTTGTTTTTTCATATTCCGGTAACAGCTTGATGAAGCATAAAAGGTCTGCCGGATAAGGAAACCATCTGAAGAAAAATAAGAATTATTAACATTTTATGTCTGTTTTTAAC
>NZ_JANION010000050.1:0-9495 GCF_024610815.1 Mixta sp. | reverse complement strand
ACTTTATCTGCTAATTATCGATGAATAATGCAAAAGAGATAATTCTGGCGTTGCGTCTATTTATTACGTCAGGCTTATTTTCTGGGTCACTTATCACGAGGTGAAAATATGACTTATCAGGAAAACTATCTCAGCTGGCTGCGCGACGCGCATGCAATGGAAAAACAAGCGGAAGAGATGCTGGAAAAAATGTCCGCACGTCTGGAACATTACCCGGATCTGAAATCTCGTCTGCAACAACATATCGAAGAAACGCGTCAACAGCAGCAGATGCTGCAACAGGTTATCGATCGTCAGGACACCTCTAACTCCACCATGAAAGACATGATGGGTAAAGTGGCGGCGATGGGCCAGGCTGTCGGCGGCATGTTCGCTTCTGACGAAGTGGTGAAAGGCGCCATTAGCGGCTATGTCTTCGAACAGTTTGAAATCGCCTGTTATACCTCCCTGATCGCTGCCGCTGAACTGGCGGGCGACCACGAAGGCGCACGCGTATTTGAGCAGATCCGCGAACAGGAAAAAGCGATGGCTGACTGGGCGCTGACCCACCTGCCAGACGTTACTGAACAGTTTATGGTGCGTTCGGCGCAGCCGGATACAGAAGCAAAAAAATAAAACCAAAGCCAGCAATGGCGTTTCACTGTTATCGGGGTTGCCACGGTTGGCAACCCTAACAGAGGAGTGAGCAATGTTTAGACACGTCAAACAGTTGCAGTACACGGTACGTGTGGCTGAGCCTAACCCTGGGCTGGCGAACCTGCTGCTTGAGCAGTTTGGTGGACCGCAAGGGGAATTGGCTGCCGCCTGCCGTTATTTTACCCAGGGTCTTGGCGAAGATGATGCGGGCCGCAAAGATATGCTGCTGGATATCGCAACGGAAGAGCTGAGCCATCTTGAAATCATCGGTTCCCTGGTAGGGATGCTGAACAAAGGCGCTAAGGGCGCGCTGGCGGAAGGCACCGAGAAGGAAGCTGAGCTTTACCGTTCCCTAACCGGCAACGGCAACGACAGCCACATCACCTCGCTGCTGTACGGTGGTGGGCCGCCGCTGACGAACTCTGCCGGTGTGCCGTGGACCGCAGCCTACATCGACACCATTGGTGAAGTGACGGCGGATCTGCGCTCTAACATCGCCGCAGAAGCGCGTGCGAAAATCATCTATGAGCGTCTGATCAACCTGACGGACGATCCGGGCGTCAAAGATGCGCTGGGCTTCCTGATGACGCGTGAAGTCGCGCACCAGATTTCGTTTGAAAAAGCCCTGTATTCAATTCGCAATAACTTCCCGCCGGGCAAATTGCCCCCGATCGAGCAGTATGCCAACACCTACTTCAATATGTCTGAAGGCGGTGAAGTGCGCGGCAGCTGGAACTCCGACGAGAATTTCGATTACGTCGCAGATCCGCAGCCGGCGGTTGACGGCGGCGACGGCCTGGCGTCGGTCATGCTCTCTAAAGGCGAAAAAGCCGATCTGGAAAGCATGGCGCTGCGCACCAGCTCCAACCCCGATGTCAATCCGATGACCGGCGCTGAGCTGGGCTCTCAGGCTGTACCTGCTGAGTTGCAGAAAGAGAAGAAAAAATAATCCGCTGGGCCGCTGACTGGCGGCCCCGCTTTTTCACCCTCTCCGAACGCTGGCTTTTACCCCCTCTTTTTGCCACTCTGTCCGTCACGCTCTGACGGGATCGTTACATGCATTCGATTGAAAATATCACCGCGATGATGGTATTCGCGCGCGTGGTGGAAACCCACAGTTTTACCGAAGCGGCGAACAGCCTCGGTCTGTCAAAATCCTTCGTCAGTAAAGAGATTGCGCAGCTGGAGATCCGCCTTGGCGTCAAACTGCTGGAGCGCACCACCCGACGCATTGCCGTAACCGAGGTTGGGCGCGCCTGGTATCAGTTCTGCGCGAAGGCATTGCAGGAGGCGAACAACGCCGACGCCTTTATCCGCGACTACCATCAGGAACCCGCGGGCAATCTACGGCTGATCGCGCCGGTCAATTTTGGTCGCCAGTTTGTCCTGCCGGTGCTGAATGCTTTTGTAGCGCGGCATATTCATGTGCAGGTCGATCTCGATCTGACCGATCGATCAATTGACTGGCAGTGCGATCGCTACGATCTGGCGGTGACGGTCGGGCCGGCGCCTCCGCCGGTCGCCGCCTGTCACGCGCTGTCGCAGGTGGAGTGGGGACTGTTTGCGGCACCGGACTATCCGGTCGCACGCGAGCCGCTTATTCATCCGCACCAGCTGCCGCGTCACGACTTTCTGCTGTTTCGCGGCCCGGCGCATACGCTCTCCCTGCCGTTTCGCCAGGGAAAACAGAAGCTGCATATCGACGTGCACAGCCGTTTTCGCATCAACAACAGTGAGGCGTTGCTGAGCGCCGCTATCGCGGGCGCGGGCATCGCTTATCTTCCCTGCTACATCACCCGTTCGGCACAGCGTGCGGGGCATCTGGTGCGTCTGCTGTCCGGCTGGCGGATGGACTGCTATCACAGCTACCTGGTGTCGGGCGTCACTGAACCCGCCAGCGCGCTGACGGCGCTGTTCTGTGAAAAGTTACGGACGGCGCTGGCCGCAGCGGAAGTCTGAATAACGGCGATTGTTTCCTGGCGTAAACAAAAGCGTGCGGCTGGAGAACTTCTGGCGCGCTGCGCCGCTTAACGCCGATAGCTTGTTAGCATGGTGGTCGGATAATGACGGGAGAAAAAACCATGACGCAACAATCGGACGGGGAAGCGGAGCCGGAACGCTACTGGCGACGTAATTTATGGGTCTGCATGGCGGGATCGTTCACGACGCTTATCGCGATGACGCTGCTGTTGCCTTTTTTACCGCTCTATGTGGCGGAGCTGGGCGTGAGCGAGCCTGCCGCTGTCGCCCGCTGGTCAGGCGTCGCCTACGGCGCCACCTTTTTCACTGCCGCGCTCACCGCGCCATTATGGGGACGCCTGGGGGACCGTTACGGACGCAAACTGATGCTAATCCGCGCCAGCCTCGGCATGGCGATCGCCATGTCGTTAATCGGCATGGCCAGCGCGCCGTGGCAGCTGGTGGCGCTGCGGCTGCTGGCGGGCTTGCTCGGCGGCTACGCTTCGGGCGCGACCATTTTCATCGCCGCCCAGACGCCGAAAGCTCATACCGGCTGGGCGCTGGGAATGCTCTCGTCTGGGGTGATGGCGGGCAATGTGGTCGGGCCGTTGATCGGTGGCCTGCTGCCGCCGCTGATCGGCATTCGCGCTACCTTCTGGCTGGCGGGCGGCGTCATCTTTCTCGCCTTTCTCGCCACCAGCCTGCTACTGAAAGAGGCGCCGCGTCCTGCGCCGCAGCAGCGACAGAGAGAAGCCGCCGCGCTCAGCCTGCGCCAGGGAATGCTGCCGGTTATGCTGCTTTCCGGCATGCTGCTGATCTTCGCCAATATGTCCGTGGAGCCGATTATTACCCTCTACGTGGCGCAGTTTGTTCATCAACCGCATCAGGTGACGCTGATGGCTGGCGTCACGATGTCGGCGGCGGCGCTGGGGAGTATTTTGTCAGCCGCCTGGCTGGGAAGGCTGGCGGATCGCATCGGCCACTGGCGCGTGCTGATCGCGGGGCAGGCTGTCGCCGCGCTGTTGCTGATCCCGCAGGCGTTTATCACCTCCGCCTGGCAGCTGGTGGCGCTGCGCTTCTGTATGGGCGTCGCGTTAGGCGGACTGTTGCCCTGCATCGCCAGCCTGATCCGGCATCATGCGCCTGCCGGACAGACGGGCAAAGCGCTAGGCTTCTCCACTTCCGCGCAATATGTGGGGCAGGTGAGCGGGCCGCTGTTCGGCGGGTTTGTCGGCGGCGCGTTTGGGATGCGATCGGTGTTTCTCGCCACCTGCGCGGTGATGGCGGCAGGCGCGTTCTATAACCATTATCAGATGCGGCGGGCAGGGCGAAAGGCATAAAAAAACCCCGGCGCAGGCCGGGGTTGGTTTACAGCGGAACAGCTTATTTCTGATCCGGCAGGGCGTAGGCGATGATGTAATCGCCCAGCTTGGTGCCGAAGGAACCGTGGCCGCCAGCGGCGATCACCACGTACTGTTTACCGTTGGCTTCATAGGTCATCGGCGTTGCCTGACCACCGGCCGGCAGACGACCTTCCCACAGCTTCTCACCGGTGTTGGTGCTGAAAGCGCGCAGGTAGTTGTCAGCGGTCGCGGCGATAAAGAAGACGTGACCTGCCGTCGTTACCGGGCCGCCCAGCATCGGCATGCCCATTTTGAACGGCAGCGGAACCGGCGCGCTGTCGCGAACGGTGCCGATACGTTTCTTCCAGACCACTTCGTTGGTTTTCAGATCCAGCGCGGAGATATAACCCCAGGCAGGCTGTTTACACGGCAGGCCAAACGGCGACAGGAACGGATTCAACTCCACGCCGAACGGCACGCCGTACTGCGGCTGAATGCCGGTTTCAGTGCCTGAGCCGCCAGAAGCGCCTTCCGCCGGCTGGATGGGGTTGCCCGGACCGCGTGGCACCAGTTTGGAAACAAACGGCAGCGCCATAGGGTTAGCGATAGCGATCTGACGGTTGGTGTCAACGGCGATGCCGCCCCACTCGAACATACCCAGGTTGCCAGGGAAGACCAGCGTGCCCTGCTCAGACGGCGGGGTAAACGGACCTTCATAGCGCAGACGATGGAAGATCACGCGGCACACCAGCTGGTCGAACATGGTGGCGCCCCACATATCCTTGCCAGAAAGATTCTGCTTCGGACGGAAGGTCAGCTCAGAGTAAGGCTGGGTCGGAGAAAGGCGGTCGCCTTCCGCCGGGCCCTGCGGCACGGGTGTTTCCGGCGCAGGCACTACCAGCTTACCGTTACGGCGATCCAGCACGAAGATATTGCCGGTTTTCGCCGGCGCGTAGATCACCGGTACGGTATTGCCATCTTTATCGGTAATGTCAGCCAGCGTCGGCTGAGAGGGCAGGTCCATATCCCACAGGTCATGATGGACGGTCTGATAAGACCACACCAGCTTACCGGTGGTGGCGTTCAGCGCCAGCACGCTGCTGGCGTAACGCTCCTGCTCAGGCGTACGGTTGCCGCCCCAGATATCCGGGGTGGAGACGCCCATCGGCAGATAAACCATATCCAGTTTGGCGTCATAGACCGCAGGCGCCCAGGAGTTCGGCGAGTTCGGCACGAAGCTTTGACCGTCGGCCGGAATGGCGTTTGGATCTTTCGCGCCCGGATCGAATACCCACAGCAGCGCGCCGGTATTCACGTCAAAGCCGCGAATCACGCCTGACGGTTCGTGCGTGGAGTAGTTATCGGTTACCGCGCCCGCAATCACAATGACTTTATCAGTGATGATCGGCGGAGACGTTGGCTCATAGGCACCCGGCGTGGTGACCGGCTGTTTGTGCTGCAGATCCAGCTCGCCGTTGTTGGCGAAGTCCGGGCAACGTTTGCCGGTTTCCGCGTCCAGCGCGAACAGACGACCATCATTCACCGGTAGGATGATACGGCGTGCGCAGAGCGCCGGAGCCGCGTTGCCCGCGTCGGCGGCAGCAGGCGTTTCATGATAAGAAACGCCGCGGCAGGTAACGTGCTGGAAGGTTGGATTAGGCTTCAGCTCCGGGTCGAACTTCCATTTCTCTTTACCGGTTACCGCATCCAGCGCGAACAGAATCTGATGCGCGGTGCAGAGATAAAGCGTGTCGCGGACTTTAATCGGCGTCACTTCGTTAGTGATTTCACCCGGATCGTTCGGCGTTTTCAGATCGCCAGTGCGGAAGGTCCATGCGACTTGCAGGTCCTTCACGTTTTTCTCATTGATCTGATTCAGCGGAGAGTAACGGGTACCCGCCTGATCGCGGCCATAGGCTGGCCAGTCGCCCGGCGGAATCGCGCTGTCAGCCGCAGCCGGCGCAGCCTGATCGGCGGTCGGCAGCGTGCCGTTGATCTCCTGCGGATCGTTGAACACCGCCCAGGCCAGCACGATGACGCTGACCACCAGGCTTAAGCCCATCAGGGACGCGCCCGCTTTGCCGCCGCGAGGACCGTGGGTAATGCCGCGGTAGACGAACGGCAGAAGCAGCCAGATGCCAAAGATAACCCAGACGTCGGTACGCGGCGCCAGCGCCCAGAAGTCGAAGCCGACTTCCCATACTGCCCAGGCCAGGGTGCCGAGCAGCAGCAGCGCATAAACTACCAGCGCGGCGCTGTGGCGACGGTACAGCAGAAATGCCGTCACCAGCATCGCGATGCCGCTGATGATGTAGTACCAGCTACCACCTATGGTTGAGAGCCAAAGGCCGCCAACCAACAGATACGCGCCGCAAAGTGCTGCGAACAGGACGGTTAAAAACCGTATGAAGCGCGAAGATGAGGAGTCTTTCCCCATAATTTAGTCCTCTTGAGTGTTGCCATAAACTTAAGTAAACAACCAGCCTGGCTGTATACCAGCAGATAAATAAAGTACGGGTATTCAGTGTTCCTGATATCGCTCTTCCTGTAAGCGCAATGTTCCTGATGCGTTAAATTTTATATGAATATGCGTTACAAGTTCTGACTTTTTTGGCAGGAAACATTATTCATTGCTTTTTATATAGCAGCTGTGGCTGATTTGTGGGCAAAAAATAACCCTAAGAATCGTCTTATGGCGGAAAAACCGCCTTATTTTTCACCATCGGACAACGATTAACCGCACAGCGACAGGCCGCGCCGGAATAAAGCGCGGCGGCAAAGAAAATGCGTTATTGTTCACGAGGCGAGTGGAACGCCAGCCGGCAGATGGAAGCTGACCGGAATATAAAAATGGCCCTCCAGCCAGTCGGGACGGCAGCGGGCGAGATCGAACGTCTGTAGCTCGGCGCCCGGACGACGCGCCAAACCCGGCTGCGCCAGGTGGTGATAATAAACTTCACTAATAAAGGCGCTGAAATGACGTGGGTGGCCTTGAAAAGGCAGCTTTAGCCATAAACCGCCCGGTAAAATGTCGCGCTGCGCCTGTAAGGAATATTCTCCCTCGCGCTGCTCCAGACCGCGCATTAAGGTCACCAGATGGTACTCTTTGCGTTCCGCGCAGGGAGCGAATTCCAGTGTAATAAATCCCTGCGCCCGGCTGCCCTTATTTTCCCGCACAAACTCGGTCAAATATTGCGTCAGGATTTCCTGCTTATCCTCAACGAACTCACCATATAAACAGGGCCAGGTCTGTCGTTCGCCATAAACAACGCGATCCGGCAACGTTAACAGTTCCGGCTCGCTGTGATGATGACGCGACGGGTCGAAGCGGCTATGAAACGCCGCGGTATTCAGCTCGCTGGCGTAACGCCAGGCATGCGGCGTTAAAGAAAAATGTTTGCGAAACGCGCGGGTGAAATTCTGCTGCGTGTCAAAACCGTAGCGCACGGCGATATCGATTAGCGACAGGCGTGTCAGACGCAGCGCCATGGCGGATTTGGTCAGGCGGCGTTTTCGGGCGTAGGCGGCGACGGTCTGGCCGGTCATCTCCTTAAACAGCCGCTGCATATGCCATTTTGAATAGCCTGATTTTTGCGCGATGGTATCGATATTCAGCTCCTCTGTAAGATTGTCTTCAATCCACGCGATGAGATCCTGAATGTACTGCGTTTTCTGCGTTTCGCCCATTTCTCCACCCAGACAGTAACGATAGTTATAATTTTAATGGATACAATTTTTAGGGTGACTAATTTAGCAAAATTCGCCGTAACAAAATGGCACTCACTGTAAATAAGTGTGATGAAAAGGCCGTGATAAATACCCTTTTTGTTAAAGGTATGTAATAAACGTGAGCGATACGGGCGCGGCTCGTTGGTAACGGAGAGACAGGCAGCGCCCAAGATAATGCTTCTTTTTTGGCGGGGCGCTGTTTACATTGTGAGCAACCCCGACAGAAGGAGCGAGATATGGCACATTTGACCGCAGAAGACTTTCCGCAAGAGCTGCTGGAGCTTTACGATTATTACGCTCACGGCATGTTGAGCAAACGCGAATTTCTTTCGCAGGCGGCGAAATATGCCATTGGCGGCCTGACGGCGGCCAGCCTGCTTTCCCTGCTCAGCCCCAACTATGCCTTAGCGGAGCAGGTGGCGTTTACCGATCCTGATATCCATGCCGAATACCTGCGTTATCCGTCGCCGAACGGCCATCAGTCGGTGCGCGGGTATTTTGTGCGTCCGACGGCGAGCCGGGAGAAAATGCCGGCGGTGGTAGTGGTGCATGAAAATCGCGGGCTGAATCCCTATATCGAAGATGTGGCGCGCCGCGTGGCGAAAGCGGGCTTTATCGCGCTGGCGCCGGATGGGCTCAGCTCGGTCGGCGGCTACCCAGGCAATGATGATAAGGGACGCGAGCTGCAACAGCAGGTCGATCAGACCAAACTGATGAATGACTTTTTCGCCGCGATCGCGTTTTTGATGCAGCATCCGCACTCTACCGGCAAGGTCGGCATTACCGGTTTCTGCTACGGCGGCGGCGTGGCGAATGCGGCGGCGGTCGCTTATCCCGAACTGGCGGCTGCGGTGCCGTTTTACGGTCGTCAGCCGCCAGCGAAAGAGGTGGAGCGCATTCAGGCGCCGCTGCTGTTGCACTATGCGGAGCTGGATACGCGCATCAATGAAGGCTGGCCGGAATATGAAGCGGCGCTAAAGGCGGCGGGCAAGCATTATGAAGCCTGGATCTATCCCGGCGTGAATCACGGTTTTCACAACGATTCCACGCCGCGCTATGATCGTAAGGCGGCGGAGCTGGCGTGGGATCGCACTATTGCCTGGTTCCATCGCTATCTGGCTTAAGCGGGCGGGCAGGATTTTTGAACGCGATCTGCTGAATGTCGCTATCTATATTCCGGAAGATTTCTATGTGGTGATTCCGTGGCTGGCCGATGACCGTTTCGACACCCGCGATCTGGTTACTGATATTTTTTTCCGGTCAGCGAAGCGGCAAAGGCTTTCGAACGCGCGCAGCAAAATGACGCTATTAAAGTCATGCTGCATTTGCCGACGCCTGTATTTCTCCTCTGTTGACGTCGTCGTATTCTGTAAGCAGTTATGTATATAGGGCGGACGCTTACCCTTGCGCGCCGTTAGAAGGACGAATTTATCATGAACATCTGGGGTGGGCCTTTTTATTAATATAGATATTGCACAGTTCCACCTCTTGAAAAAAATTCTCTTCGATAACTTTCGCCTCTCTGAGGAGCAATCAATCAAAAAGGAAGAGCCGCAGAACAGTGCAAATTACCATTATAATAACGAAGAGCGGGCTATTTAAGCGAAAGCGCATGGGTCTGCTCTTTTCCTGGAAGAGCGACGCTGGCGCAGGGAGGCAGTGAATTTTTCATATTCACCATTAAGCGGTATTCTTCATTTATACTGACACCAAGCTCTGGCGCTGATGAAATTTTTAATCCTTTGCGGGTGACGGTAATAATCCTGCTATGACCATCTTGTGAGATAGTCCGTAGCGCTTTGCGCCGTAAGGAAAGGTTCTGATAAAC
>NZ_JANION010000226.1:0-41442 GCF_024610815.1 Mixta sp. | reverse complement strand
TTGTCGCCGGTGCTGACTTTGATCTCTTTCACCACGCCTGCCTGCGGCGACGGGACTTCCATCGACGCTTTGTCGCCTTCGACGACGATCAGCGACTGCTCGGCTTCCACCTTGTCGCCAACCTTGACCAGGATCTCGGTCACTTCAACTTCATCTGCACCGATGTCCGGTACCTTGATTTCGATAGCCATTAATCTTTACCTCTTATGCCAGACGCGGGTTGACTTTATCTGCATCGATGCTGAATTTGGCAATGGCGTCCGCCACCACTTTCTTATCGATTTCGCCGCGTTTGGCCAGTTCGCCCAGCGCTGCCACCACCACGTAGGAAGCATCTACTTCGAAGTGGTGACGCAGGTTCTCACGGCTGTCAGAGCGGCCGAAGCCGTCGGTGCCCAGTACGCGATAGTCGCTGGCCGGAATGTAGCTGCGAACCTGTTCAGCGAACAGTTTCATGTAGTCGGTTGAGGCAACGGCAGGCGCGTCGTTCATCACCTGAGCGATGTAAGGCACGCGCGCTTCTTCCGTCGGGTGCAGCATGTTCCAGCGCTCGCAATCCTGACCGTCGCGCGCCAGCTCGGTGAACGAGGTAACGCTGTAAACGTCGGAGCCGATGCCGTAATCCTTCGCCAGAATCTGCGCCGCGTCGCGTACGTGACGCAGGATGGCGCCGGAGCCCAGCAGCTGCACTTTGCCTTTGCTGCCTTCTACGGTTTCCAGCTTGTAGATACCCTTACGGATACCCTCTTCCGCGCCCTGCGGCATCGCTGGCATATGGTAGTTTTCGTTCAGCGTGGTGATGTAGTAGTAGATGTTTTCCTGCGCGTCGCCATACATGCGCGTCAGGCCATCCTGCATGATCACCGCAACTTCATAGGCGAAAGCCGGATCATAAGAGATACAGTTCGGAATGGTCAGCGCCTGAATATGGCTGTGGCCATCTTCATGCTGCAGACCTTCGCCGTTCAGCGTGGTGCGGCCGGAGGTACCGCCGATCAGGAAGCCGCGGGCCTGTTGGTCGCCCGCCGCCCAGCAGAGATCGCCGATGCGCTGGAAGCCGAACATAGAGTAGTAGATGTAGAACGGGATCATCGGCAGGTTGTTGGTGCTGTAAGAAGTCGCAGCCGCCAGCCAAGACGCACCGGCGCCCAGTTCGTTGATCCCTTCCTGCAGGATCTGACCTTTTTCGTCTTCTTTATAGTAAGCAACCTGCTCACGGTCCTGCGGCGTGTACTGCTGGCCGTTCGGACTGTAGATGCCGATCTGACGGAACAGGCCTTCCATACCGAAGGTACGCGCTTCGTCAGCGATGATCGGCACCAGACGATCTTTGATCGACTTGTTCTTCAGCATCACGTTCAGGGCGCGAACGAAAGCGATGGTAGTGGAGATCTCTTTGTTCTGCTCTTCCAGCAGCGGCGCGAAATCTGCTAGCGTTGGCAGCTCAAGCTTCTCGGTGAAGTTTGGCTGACGGCTCGGCAGATAGCCGCCCAGCTTCTGACGCTGGCCGTGCAGGTAGTTGTACTCTTCGGAATCTTTTTCGAAGGTGACGTACGGCAGTTTTTCCAGCGCTTCGTCAGCAACCGGCACGTTGAAGCGATCGCGGACGTAACGTACGCCGTCCATGTTCATCTTCTTCACCTGGTGCGCGATGTTTTTGCCTTCTGCGGTGTCGCCCATACCATAGCCTTTAATGGTATGCGCCAGGATTACGACCGGCTTGCCTTTGGTTTCCTGCGCTTTTTTCAGTGCCGCGTAGATTTTCTTCGGATCGTGACCGCCGCGGTTCAGCGCGAAGATCTCGTCGTCGGTCATATCTTTCACCAGCTCGGCGGTTTCTGGATATTTACCGAAGAAGTGCTCGCGCACGTAGGCGCCGTTGCGCGATTTGAAGGTCTGATAGTCGCCGTCGACGGTTTCATTCATCAGCTGAATCAACTTGCCGCTGGTATCTTTACGCAGCAGTTCATCCCAACGGCTGCCCCAGATAACCTTGATCACTTCCCAGCCGGCGCCGCCGAAGATGCCTTCCAGCTCGTTGATGATCTTGCCGTTGCCGGTGACCGGGCCATCCAGACGCTGCAGGTTACAGTTGATGATGAACACCAGGTTGTCCAGCTTCTCGCGGGTCGCGATGGTGATAGCGCCTTTAGATTCCGGCTCGTCCATCTCGCCGTCGCCCAGGAACGCGTATACGGTCTGCGCGGAGGTGTCTTTCAGGCCGCGGTGTTCCAGATATTTCAGGAACTTCGCCTGATAGATGGCGGACAGCGGACCCAACCCCATGGAGACGGTCGGGAACTGCCAGAATTCCGGCATCAGTTTCGGGTGCGGATAGGAAGAGAGACCATTGCCATGCACTTCCTGACGGAAGTTGTTCATCTGCTCTTCGGTCAGACGGCCTTCAAGGAACGCGCGTGCGTAGACGCCCGGAGAGATATGCCCCTGGAAGTAAACCAGATCGCCGCCGTCTTTATCGTTGCGCGCGCGGAAGAAATGGTTGAAGCAGACTTCATAGATCGTTGCGGAAGACTGGAAAGATGAGAGGTGACCGCCCAGCTCCAGATCTTTTTTCGACGCACGCAGTACCGCCATCATGGCGTTCCAGCGAATTGCGGAACGGATACGACGCTCCAGAGAGGCGTTGCCCGGATAGTCCGGTTCATCTTCAACGGCGATAGAGTTGATATAGTTGCTGACAGCAGTACCTGCAGCGACCTTCACGCCGCCCTTACGCGCTTCATTCAGCACCTGGTCAATCAGGAACTGCGCACGCTCAACACCTTCTTCACGGATGACCGATTCGATCGCCTGTAGCCAGTCGCGGGTTTCGATCGGATCCACGTCATTATGTAAACGTTCTGACATGGGGGTATTCCTTATCTGTGTCTAATACGTTGAATTGTCTGGAGCCTGTCTCCCTGCATTCTGCTTCATTCCAAAATGCAAGGAGACAGGCCCGTCGTTAGTTGCCGCGTATTCCCTTATCTTTTACCTGTTGGCGACAAGCCCGCCCGTTCGTAGCCGCCGTCCTCTTTTCTGAACGCCTGAGCCGCTGCCGGGAACCTGAATGCCCTCATGCAAAATCCTGGTTTTTAAAATTACGCGTTATTCCTTACGTTGCTGTAAACGACGCAGGGAGCGTTCACGACGCGTCTGCTCCCGACTTCTGTCCAGCAATATCTCCTCGATAAACGCCAGATGACGGTGTGAGGCTTCGCGCGCCTTTTCCGGCTCGCGGGCCACAATCGCCTCAAAAATACTGGCGCGATGGTTGCTCACCTGTGCCAGCATTTCCCGGCGTGAGTAAAGCAATTCAAAATTCTGTCTTACGTTTTTTTCCAGCATCGGCCCCATTGAGCGCAGCAAATGCAGCAGCACGACATTATGGGCCGCTTCCGTAACGGCGATTTGATACTGCATGACTGCATCCGCTTCAGCATCCAGATCGCCGCTCTGCTGAGCGTGCTGAATCGCCAGATGGCAGTCGCGAATGCGCTGTAAATCTTCCTCGGTGCCACGCAGGGCGGCGTAGTAAGCGGCGATACCTTCGAGAGCGTGGCGGGTTTCGAGCAGGTCAAACTGGGATTCAGGATGATCGGCGAGCAGCCCTACCAGCGGATCGCTCAGGCTCTGCCACAGATTCTTTTGTACGAAGGTGCCCCCGCCCTGACGACGCAGCAGTAATCCTTTTGCTTCCAGGCGTTGTATCGCTTCACGCAAAGAGGGACGTGAAACATCGAACTGCCTGGCGAGTTCACGTTCAGGGAGAAGCTTTTCGCCCGGACGCAGCGTCCCTTCCATAATCAGGGACTCAAGCTGTTGCTCTATTGCATCGGAGAGCTTTGGTTGGCGAATCTTACTGTAGGCCATAGTCCCTTCTTCTGCCAGGCGCCGAAGTAAATTGGTAATACCAATTAGAAAAAAGTGACGTTAAAGTAACAAAGTATTCACCTTCTGTCTATATGGCTTCAGCCCGAATTGTGCTGTCTGTCGGGTGTTGAAATGCCCGAAAACAGCACGGAAAAGACGCTATTTCTCCGCGAATGGACAATCTCCCTGGCGCGATTTTACCAAACCTTACACGAAGTTAGACCCGGATCTCATTTTACGTCATAAAAGAACCCTATTCGTCTTTATTCGAATTTTATGGCAAAAAATAATTTTGACGTGACCGGCGCAACGCTTTTCTGACAATCCCGTGCCATGAAAAAGAAAGCAGGTGCAATATTTCTCGCCTACCACTATTCTGAGCCTCGCGATAGCACTGGAAACAAATTGTGATAACCGCCTATGTAAAACTAACAATACAGAAAACGTAACGATATTATTACAAAGCCAGGCGCCTGCCCGCAGGCGTCAAAACGCCAACTCTTCAGGGAAGGCGAAAGAACAAGCATGAGGATTTTTATGGAACAACAGCAGGGCGAGACGCTGAAGCGCGGATTAAAGAACCGTCATATTCAGCTGATTGCATTAGGCGGCGCCGTCGGCACCGGCCTGTTTCTGGGAATTGGGCAAACTATCCAAATGGCCGGGCCGTCAGTCTTGCTGGGCTATGCCATTGGCGGTTTTATCGCATTTTTGATTATGCGCCAGCTGGGCGAAATGGTGGTGGAAGAACCGGTTGCCGGTTCCTTCAGCCACTTCGCCTATAAATACTGGGGCAACTTTGCCGGCTTCGCCTCCGGCTGGAACTACTGGGTGCTCTATGTGCTGGTGGCGATGGCGGAGCTGACCGCCGTCGGCAAATATGTGCAGGTCTGGTGGCCGGAGTTCCCCTCCTGGGCGACCGCCGCGATTTTCTTCGTTCTGATTAACGGCATTAACCTGACCAACGTCAAAGTCTACGGCGAGATGGAGTTCTGGTTCGCCATTATTAAAGTGGTCGCCGTGGTCGGGATGATCCTGTTCGGCGGCTGGCTGCTGCTGAGCGGACAAGGCGGCCCGGAAGCGTCGGTCACCAATATCTGGTCTCAGGGCGGTTTCTTCCCTCACGGCATTAGCGGGCTGGTAATGGCGATGGCGGTCATCATGTTCTCCTTCGGCGGCCTGGAACTGGTCGGTATTACCGCCGCCGAAGCGGACGATCCGACGAAAAGCATCCCACGCGCCACCAACCAGGTTATCTACCGCATCCTGATCTTCTATATCGGCTCGCTGGCGGTGCTGCTGTCTCTCTATCCGTGGGTAAAAGTCGTCGGCGAAAGCAGCCCATTCGTGATGATTTTCCACGATCTCGGCGAAACGCTGGTAGCCAATGTCTTAAACGTCGTATTCCTGACGGCGGCGCTGTCGGTCTATAACAGCTGCGTATACAGCAACAGCCGTATGCTTTACGGCCTGGCTAAACAGGGCAGCGGCCCGCAGGCGCTGCTGAAAGTCGACCGCCGCGGCGTGCCCTATATCGCTCTGGGCGTATCGGCGCTGGCGACCGCCATCTGCGTGCTGATCAACTACCTGATGCCTGGCGAAGCGTTCGGCCTGCTGATGGCGCTGGTGGTCTCCGCACTGGTGATTAACTGGGCGATGATCAGTCTGGCGCACCTGAAATTCCGCAAGGCTAAAGATCGTCAGGGTGTACAGACGCGCTTCCGCGCCATTCTCTATCCGGCAGGCAACTGGATCTGCCTGATCTTTTTGGCGGCGATTCTGGTGATTATGCTGATGACGCCGGGCATGGCGATCTCGGTTTGGTTGATTCCGGTCTGGCTGATCGTGCTGGCGATCGGCTACGCGATTAAGAATAAAACACAGCGTGCGTAATCCTCCGCCGGGCGCCCCGCGCCCGGCTCTCCTTCCTGACTAATCGTTACGCCCTTCACATTTTTTCCGTCGCAGTTATTTTGTCCATCTTCATGACCAACCTGTATTAGCCCACCAATCGTTAAGCCGCAATAATCATTCCACGGCTCTGTGGGAGAAAATATAATGAACGGATCTGCGCTTTCTTTTCGAGAAAAGCTGGGTTACGGCATGGGCGACGCTGGCTGCAATATGATTGGCGGCGCGATTATGCTATTTCTTAACTATTTCTATACCGATGTATTTGGCCTGGCGCCTGCGCTGGTGGGCGTATTGCTCCTTTCCGTGCGCGTGCTGGATGCGGTGACCGATCCTATAATGGGCGCCATCGCCGATCGTACCCAGAGCCGCTGGGGGCGATTTCGTCCGTGGCTGTTGTGGGTGTCGGTGCCTTACGTTCTGTTCAGCGTGCTGATGTTTACCACGCCGGACTGGAGCTATGAATACAAAGTGATGTACGCTTTCGTCACCTATTTCCTGATGTCGCTGGCCTATACCGCCATCAATATTCCTTACTGCTCGCTGGGCGGCGTCATTACCAACGATCCCCATGAGCGCGTCTCCTGCCAGTCCTATCGTTTTGTCATGGTCGGCATCGCCACGCTGATTCTCTCCCTGACGCTGCTGCCGATGACCGAATGGTTCGGTGGCGGCGACAAGGCGCGCGGCTATCAAATGGCGATGGGCGTGATGGCGGTTATCGGGCTGCTGATGTTCCTTTACTGCTTCGCTACGGTACGCGAACGTATCCGCCCCGCCGTTCCCACTAACGACGATCTGAAAAACGATCTGCGCGACGTGTGGAAAAACGATCAGTGGGTGCGCATTCTGCTGCTGACCTTTTGCAACGTCTGCCCCGGTTTTATCCGCATGGCGGCGACGATGTATTACGTCACCTGGGTCATGGGGCAATCCACCCATTTCGCCACGCTGTTTATCAGCCTTGGCGTGGTGGGCATGATGATCGGCAGCACGCTGGCGAAAGTGCTGACAGATCGCTGGTGCAAGCTGAAGGTTTTCTTTTGGACCAATATCGCGTTGGCGATCTTCTCCTGCGGCTTTTACTTCCTGAATCCGCAGGCGACGGTGCTGGTGGCGGTCATGTATTTCCTGCTGAATATCCTGCATCAGATCCCCTCCCCGCTGCACTGGTCGCTGATGGCGGACGTGGATGATTACGGCGAATGGAAGACCGGCAAGCGTATCACCGGCATCAGCTTCTCCGGCAACCTGTTCTTCCTGAAGGTCGGCCTGGCGGTGGCCGGGGCGATGGTCGGCTTTCTGCTCTCTTTCTACGGCTACGATGCCGGCGCGAAACAGCAGGACGCCAGCGCCATCAACGGCATTATGCTGCTGTTTACCGTGATCCCCGGCATCGGCTACCTGATTACCGCAGGCGTGGTGCGCCTGTTAAAAGTCGACCGTCAACTGATGCAGACCATCCAGCAGGATCTGGCGAAACGGCGGGAAAACTATCGTGAGCTGAGCGCGCTGCGCGACGGCAATACTTTTGCTATCAAACCAGAAGGAACGGCACCATGACTACCCAGTGGCCTAATCCATTTATCGAACAGCGGGCGGACCCGTTTATTTTACGCCATCAGGATCGCTACTACTTTATCGCCTCGGTGCCCGAATATGACCGCCTGGAGCTGCGCTGCGCCGACACTCTTCTCGGTCTGGCGGAAGCGGAGACGGTGGTGGTGTGGCGCAAACCCGACGTCGGCCCGATGAGCGCGCTGATCTGGGCGCCGGAAATCCACCATGTGAACGGTCAATGGGTGATCTACTTTGCGGCGGCGCCGAGCCGGGAGATTAAAGAAGGGCTGTTTCAGCACCGCATGTACGCCCTGACCTGCGACGACGCCGATCCGCTGGCGGGAGAATGGCAGGATCGCGGCCGCATTCAGACGCCGATCGACAGTTTTTCGCTCGATGCGACCACCTTCCAGCATCAGGGCAAGCGGTGGTATCTGTGGGCGCAAAAAGATCCGGCTATCCCCGGCAACTCCAATCTTTATCTGGCGGAACTGGAGAATCCCTGGACGCTGAAAGGCAGGCCGGTGATGCTGAGCCGTCCTGAATACGAGTGGGAGTGCGCAGGATTCAGTGTTAACGAAGGCCCGGCCGTTATTCGTCACGGCAACCGCCTGTTTGTCAGCTATTCCGCCAGCGCGACGGATGAAAATTACTGCCTGGGCCTGCTGTGGATCGATGTGGATGACGATCCGATGCAGCCCGCCCACTGGAATAAATCCGCCCGGCCGGTCTTCACCACCAGCTGGGAAAACCGCCAGTACGGGCCGGGGCATAACAGCTTTACCGTCGATGAAGAAGGCAACGATCTGCTGGTCTATCACGCGCGCAACTACACCGAAATTGAAGGCGATCCGCTGTGGGACCCGAATCGCCATACGCGCATAAAAAACATTGTCTGGGACACCAACGGCATGCCGGACTTCGGCGTGCCGCCAGCCGACACCACGTTACACCAGCGTGCCGTAAATGGTGAGTAGCGCCACCACCACCACAATCACCAGCGAGACCTTTTTGGCCAGCGCCACGGCAATCCGTGGCGTTTCCACGCTGTCGTTACGCTCATCGCGTTCCAGCGAATATTGCGCCAGCTGCGTCAGCACCTGATACTGCGGGCGGCGCAGATCGCCCAGCGCTGCAAACCAAGCGGGCAGCGCGCGTTCGCCGTGTCCTAACAATGCGTAAGCCGCGCCTGCCAGACGAACCGGAATCCAGTCCACCCAGTGCAGGAGGCGGTCGATGCCGGAACGGGCGCGCTCAAGCGGCGTCTGGTGTTTCGCCAGCCAGCTTTGCCAGGCGCGCAGGAAGGCGTAGCCGGTCAGCAGCACCGGCCCCCAGGCGCCGCCGACAACAAACCAGAACAGCGGCGCCAGATAGAAGCGGTAGTTGATCCACAACAGCGCGTTTTGCAGTTCTTTCAGCGTCTCCTGCTGATTGCATTCAACCGGCATGCCGTGGATCAGCGTCAGCTCCTCCGCCATTGCGCCGCAGGCGTTGGCGTCGCCGTGGCTGGCAGCCTTCAGATAAGCGTGATAATGCAGACGCATTGAACCCGCGCCTATACAAAGCAGCCCCGTAACGATCCAGAACAGTAGTTGAGGCACGCCGAAGAACAGACCGCGCAGCGAGAGGATAATCACCAGCACCAGCAGCATTGCCACCAGCGTCATGCCGACGGTGCGCCAGAGGGAAAAATGGCGGCGCTGACGGAAAAAGGGCTCAAGACGATGATCGAGCTGCCAGCGTTCGCCCATTTTAAACAGGCGTTCCCAACCTAAAACCAGTAACAAAGAAAAAAGCGTCATGCATTCCGCTCCGGTAAATGTAAGCTGGCGGTCTCCGGCAGACCGCGCAGAAAGCGCGTCCAGTCAAACGCGGGACCCGGATCGGTCTTGCGTTCCGGCGCGATATCACTGTGCCCGGTTATACGCGCGGGCGTAATCGGATAATGCTGCATCAGCAGGCGCGTTATCTCCTGCAACGCCTGATACTGCGCATCGGTGTAGGCGAGCGTATCGGTGCCTTCCAGCTCAATGCCGATAGAAAAATCATTGCAGTTTTCCCTCCCCTGCCAGCAGGAAAGGCCGGCGTGCCAGGCGCGCTTATCGAAAGGCACGTACTGCACGATTTCGCCGTCGCGTCGGATCAGACAGTGCGCAGCGACGCGCAGGTGAGCGATATCGGCGAAATAAGGATGGGCGGCCGGATCAAGTGTGCCGGTAAACAGCGCATCGATCCAGGGGCCGCCGAACTCGCCGGGCGGCAGGCTGATGTTATGCACCACCAGCAGGCTGGGCGTCTCCTCATCCGGGCGGATATTGAAATGCGGTGAAGGCACCTGGCGCACGTCCGTCAGCCAGCCCTCTTTTAACTCCATGCCGGGATCTCCTGTTCATTTTTTTACACAGCCTAACATGAATTAGTCGACCTATTTACATTCCTTGTGCGACCCTTTTCAGGATCAAAAACGTTCTGACTGGGTCTTTCCCAGGCCTAAATAGCGCCTTCTGAGCCCCTCCCGACACGCATTATCCAGTGAAAAAACGCGGAATTTGTTTAGCGCACTAAACTTTATACCCTGAACTGGCGCCTGACGGCGCGCCAGGATAGAGTAAGCGCATCGCAAAAAACCATGACGGGAACTTTATGACACAGCGACGTTACAACCCTGAAAACCGACGCGCGGCTCTGCTTTCACGCATTAAAGATGATATTCCTGGCGCCGTGGCGCTGGCTTTGCGAGAAGATCTCGGCGGCGAGGCCAACGCTGAAAACGATATTACCGCCAGCCTGCTTCCTGCTGATAAGCAGGCGCAGGCGACAGTGATTACACGCGAAGCCGGTGTTTTCTGTGGTAAACGCTGGGTGGAGGAAGTCTTTATTCAGCTGGGGAATCAGGCGCAGCTCACCTGGCGCGTTGCGGATGGCGATGCGATCGAGGCGGGACAAACGCTGTTTGAAGTTTCCGGTCCGGCGCGTCTGCTGCTCACCGCTGAACGCACCGCGCTCAACTTCGTGCAGACGCTTTCCGGCGTCGCCAGCGAAGTCAGCCGCTACGTCAGTCTGCTGGAAGGCACGCAGGCCCGCCTGCTGGATACGCGTAAAACGCTGCCGGGGCTGCGTACCGCTCTGAAATACGCCGTGCTGTGCGGCGGCGGGGAAAACCATCGCCTCGGACTCTCGGACGCCTTTCTCATTAAGGAGAACCATATTATCGCCAGCGGCTCCATTCAGCTGGCGGTGGAAAAGGCGCTCTGGCTGCATCCCGATGTGCCGGTCGAAGTGGAAGTCGAAACGCTGAATGAGCTGGAGCAGGCGCTGGCGGCTGGCGCCGATATCGTTATGCTCGATAACTTCTCCGTTGAACAGATGCGCGAAGCGGTCAGCATCAACCAGGGTCGGGCGCTGTTGGAAGTCTCCGGCAACGTCACCGACCAGACGCTGCGTAGCTTCGCAGAAACCGGCGTTGATTACATTTCGGTAGGGGCGCTGACCAAGCATGTGCGGGCGCTGGATCTCTCCATGCGCTTCCGCTAAGCCGGTTACGGGTGGCGCTCCCTGAGCGCCACGCCTGCCTCACTGCACGTTGACTCGCCGCCTTCTCTCCGCCCCTTAGTTTTCTTGCATATCGCCAGATAACTTTGCGAGGTCGCTTCCAGCTTTTCTGCCGCCTGCGGCAACACGGTGAATATTTTACGGCCGCTTTTCCAGTTCCTCTTGCTTCCCCTCGTCCCTTTGCGCTCCGTTAGCTAACGTCGGGTCTGTAACCCACATGGAGAAGTGCAAATGAGACAACAAGGTTTTACGCTGATTGAATTGATGATTGTGATTGGCATCGTGGCGATACTCAGCGCTATCGGCATACCCGCTTACCAGAACTACCTGCAGAAGGCCGCCCTGACCGATATGCTGCAAACGATGCTGCCTTATAAAACGGCGGTTGAGCTCTGTGCGGTTGAACATGGCGCAACGACAAACTGTAGCGCAGGTAGCAACGGCGTGCCGGCGGCGAAGCGTTCGCGCTATGTGGCTTCCGTCAGCGTAACGGCGGGCGCGATCGCGCTTACCGGCCAGGAGAGTCTGAATGGCCTGAAGGTCACCCTTACCCCACAATGGCAAAGCAATGAAGGCCAGATGAACTGGCAGCGCAGCTGTGACAGCACTAACGCTGGCTTGCAGGATGCATGCCGTGCGGTGTTCCGCTTCGATGACGATGAGGTTAAGCCATGAACAGCGCTAACCTTCGCCTACAGGAGATTTGCCGCCAGTATCAGGCATTGCTGATCAAAGAAGATGCGGCGACGATTACGGTGGCGGTTGCCGGCGCGCCATCGCCCTTGATGCTGGAGGCGTTGCAGTTTACCGGTCAGCGTCAGATATCGGTAGAACGTTGGCCGCAGGCGCGGCTTGAGCAGCTGCGCGGCATGCCAGCGAAGGCAGAAGAAGCGCAGATACCGTCAGCCTCCGTTACGGCGCTGGTTGACCAACTGCTGCTGCAGGCGTTTCAACGCCGCGCCTCCGATATCCATATTGAACCCGGCGCGGATGGCATGCGGGTGCGGCTGCGTATTGACGGCGTAATGCAGCCATTACAGAGCATCAGCGATACGCAGCAGGCGCCGCTGCTTGCGCGCCTTAAGATCCTCGCTAACCTGGATATCGCCGAGCGCCGTCTGCCCCAGGATGGGCAATTCAGCGTCAGCGTGCAGGATGAAGCGATTGCGTTCCGTCTCGCCACCCTGCCGGTTCACAACGGCGAAAAAGCGGTGATCCGTTTGCTGCAGAGCGCATCGCAGGCGTTGACGCTGGCGCAACTGGGGATGCAGCCCGCCGCGCTCGCCTGTTTTTGCCGCGCGCTGGCCCAGCCGCAGGGGCTGATTCTGGTGACCGGCCCGACCGGCAGCGGCAAAACCCATACGCTCTATAGCGGTCTTAGCCACCTTAACCAGCCGGGAAAAAATTTGTGCAGCGTTGAAGACCCGGTGGAAATTCCGCTGGCGGGCGTTAATCAAACGCAGATCAATCCACGCGCCGGGCTTGATTTTCAACGCGTGCTGCGCGCCCTGCTACGCCAGGACCCGGATGTGATTATGCTGGGCGAAATTCGCGATAGCGAAAGTGCGGAGATCGCGGTAAAGGCGGCGCAAACCGGTCATCTGGTGCTTTCTACGCTGCATACCAACTCCCCTGTCGAGACGCTAACGCGCCTCGGACAGATGGGCATTCCGGGTTATCTGCTGGCTTCCGCGCTGCGGCTGGTGATTGCGCAACGGTTGGTGCGTCGCCTTTGCCCGCACTGCCGCTCGCCGGCGGAAAAAATTGATGACCTGCCTGCGCATCTCTGGTCCGGCAGCCTGCAAAACTGGCAGGCTACCGGCTGCGATCACTGCTTTTCCGGCTACTACGGCCGGCTGGCGCTGTTTGAGCTGCTGGCGATTAACAGTGAACTGCAAACGGCTATCGCCGCGGACGCCGGTAGCGAGACGTTGAATGCGCTGGCGCAGCGGCAGGATCTAAACAGCCTGCTGGTAGAAGGGCTGCATGCGGTCGATCGCGGCGATACATCGCTGGCGGAAGTGTATCGCGTGATAGGCGTGGAACATGGCTAACTGTCGCCTCTGGCGCTGGCAGGCGATGAATCAACAGGGTGAGCTGGTGGAAGGATGCTGGCTGGGGGAAAACGAGCAGGCCGTCATGACGAAAATGGCGGCGCTGCAACTTATGCCGCTTTCCTGCAAGGCGGGCAAATATTTCCGCGCCCGTGACTGGAAGACGCGTCAGAAAGTCGCCCTGATGCATCAGCTGGCGACGCTGCTGAAGGCTGGCCTGACGCTCTCTACCGGGTTACATCTGCTGAGCGAAGGCGAACCTCATCCCGGCTGGCGTGCCCTGCTGGCAGCGTTGCAGGAAGAGGTTGAACAGGGAACACCTTTTTCCATAGCGCTGGCGAAATGGCCTGGTATTTTCCCTCCTCTTTACGCCGCGCTGATGAAGGTCGGCGAGTTGACCGGCCAGTTAGATCGCTGCTGCGCTCAACTGGCCAGTCAGCAGGAACGGCAGATGCGGTTACAGAAAAAGGTAGTTACCGCGCTGCGCTATCCGCTGTTCATTTTATTGATCGCGCTGACGGTAGCTGGCGGTATGCTGTTGCTGGTGCTGCCGGAGTTCGTCGCCATCTATCAGGCATTCAACGCGCCGCTGCCTGCCTTTACCGCCGCCGTACTGACGCTCTCGGCGGGACTGCAACGGCTGTTTGCGCCGTTGGCGCTCATCATGGCCGGCCTGCTTGGTTTCTGGCGCTATCAGCGTAAACGACGGCCTGAATGGCAGCGAAACGAACAGCGTTGCCTGCTGCGGCTACCGTTGCTTTCGAAACTGTGGCGCGGCAGCTTGCTCAGCCAGATATTCGCCATCCTGACCCTTACCCAGCAGGCAGGATTGCCGCTGCTGCAGGGGCTCCAGGCGGTAGAGCAAACGCTGACGCCCCGGCTGTGGCGCGACGCGATACGGCAGCTGCAGACGCAGATTGCGGAAGGAACGCCGCTGCATCAGGCGATCGCTGACAGCGCCCTGTTCACTTCGCTCTGTCGGCAGCTGATAAAAGTAGGGGAAGAAGCAGGCGCGCTGGATGATTTGCTGGCCCGTCTGGCGCAGTGGCATGAAAGCCAGACGCATGAGCTGGCTGATACGCTGGCGACCACGCTGGAACCGGTAATGATGCTGATTACCGGCGCCATTGTCGGTACGCTGGTGGTCGCCATGTATCTGCCCATCTTCAGCCTGGGCGAGGTAATGAATTAGCGGTTAAAAACGCGGTTTTCCTGCTCCGCTACGCGAATAAAGGTAGTGCGCTTGGTCAGTTCCTTCAGGCGTTCCGCGCCGACATAGGTACAGGCGGAACGCAGGCCGCCGAGAATATCGCGCGCCGTTGCGTCAACCGGGCCGCGCAGCGGCAGCTTAACCGTTTTGCCTTCGGCCGCACGGTATTCCGCAACGCCGCCCACGTGACGTTTCATGGCGGATTCGGAACTCATGCCGTAAAACAGCATGAATTTTTCGCCGTTCTCTTCAACAATATGCCCTTCGCATTCATCGTGCGCAGCCAGCATACCGCCGAGCATAACGAAATCCGCGCCGCCGCCGAACGCTTTGGCGACGTCGCCCGGCACCGAACAACCGCCGTCGCTAACGATCTGCCCGCCCAGACCATGCGCGGCATCGGCGCACTCAATCACGGCGGAAAGCTGCGGATAACCTACCCCGGTCTTTACGCGCGTGGTGCAAACCGAACCGGGACCGATACCCACCTTGACGATATCCGCGCCGGAGAGGATCAGCTCTTCGACCATCTCGCCGGTCACGACGTTGCCCGCACAGATCGTTTTATCCGGGCAGGCTTCACGCGCCCGCTGCAGGAATTCAACGAAATGCTCGGAGTAGCCGTTCGCTACGTCGATACAGATAAAATTCAGCGCAGGCGACAGCGCCAGCACCGCTTTTAGCTTGTCGAAGTCGGCGTCGGAAGTGCCGGTGGAGACCATCACATGTTGCAGCACCTGCTCCGGCACGCGCTGGACAAATGCGCGCCATTCGTCAACGCTGTAATGCTTGTGCACCGCAGTAAGGATATCGAAGCTGGCCAGCGCTTCAGCCATGCGGAAGGTACCTACGGTATCCATATTGGCGGCGATGATCGGAACGCCAGACCAGGCGATGCCGGAGTGTTTGAAAGTAAACTGACGGCTCAGTTCTACCTGTGAACGGCTTTTTAAGGTAGAACGTTTCGGGCGGATTAAAACATCTTTGAAACCCAGTTTTAAATCTTCTTCAATACGCATGACAGCTTTCCTGGTTAATGGCGACGATCTGACGATCGGGGGCTGCAGCCAGCTCCAGTGACGCTATCATACGCGCTAAAAACGCACGTACAAGACTGCGAAATTGCCTTTATTTACGCTACAATCCCGTAAATTTACCTGAAGAGAAGCGATGTGATCGCTATTGCAAAATTTACCGATCACAGTGCGCGTTAATCTCAGGCTAACCGGCGTTTACAGGCGAAGCAGGAACCGATAAAGATGCCTTACACCGTTGCGCTGACCGGCGGGATCGGCAGTGGAAAAAGCACCGTCGCCCAGGCCTTCGCACAGCATGGCGTGGATATTATTGATGCCGACGTGATTGCGCGTCAGGTGGTGGAGCCTGGACAACCCGCGTTGGCGGAGATAGCGGCGCACTTTGGCCCTTCTGTTCTTCTGGCGGACGGCTCGCTGAATCGCGCTGCATTGCGCCAGACGATATTCAACGCGCCAGCGGAAAAAACCTGGCTCAATCAACTGCTGCATCCGCTGATCCATGCAGAGACACGGCGGCAAATTATGGCGGCCCGTTCCCCCTGGTGCTTATGGGTAGTGCCGCTGCTGGTGGAAAATCGTCTGGAAAAACTGGCCGATCGGGTGCTGGTGGTGGATGTCGCTCCTGCGGTTCAGATTACGCGCACCATCGCCCGCGATCGCGTCACGCGCGAACAGGCCGAAAAAATTATTGCCGCTCAGGCTACACGCGAAGCGCGTCTGGCCGTGGCGGATGACATTATTGAAAACAGCGGGCGTCCTGAAGAAGTGGCGCCGCTGGTCGCCGAACTGCATCAGCGCTATCTGGCGCTGGCCAGAGCGACAAAACAGGATTAACAGCATGAGCAAAATCGTTCTTTTCGAGCATCCGTTAAATGAAAAAATGCGCACCTGGCTGAGGATTGAGTTTCTGCTGCAACAGCTTCAGGCTTGTGCCAATATTACCGATTACCTGACCGCCCTGACCTTTTTCCGCAATATCAGCGAGCTGCTGGATGTGTTTGAGCGCGGCGAGCTGCGCACTGAGATGCTGAAAGAGCTGGAGCGTCAGCAGCAAAAACTGCTGGCCTGGTGCGACGTGCCCGGCGTGGATACCGAACGGGTGGAAGCGCTGCGTCGACAGCTGAAAAGCCGCGCCGGGGAACTGATGGCGGCGCCGCGCATTGGCCAGTCGCTGCGCGAAGATCGCCTGATTGCGCTGGTGCGTCAGCGCCTGAGCATTCCCGGCGGCTGTTGCAGTTTCGATTTGCCGACGCTGCATGTCTGGCTGCATCTCGATCAGCCGCTGCGCGATGCGCAGGTCGCCAGCTGGATGGGCTCGCTCGATCCGCTGCGTCAGGCGCTGTTTATGATTCTGGAACTGATCCGTCAGTCCGGCGTTTTCCGCCATCAGACCAGCCTGAACGGTTTTTATCAGGATAACGCCGAGGGCGCTGACCTGCTGCGTCTGCAACTGACGCTGGAGGACAATCTTTATCCGCAGGTATCGGGCCATAAAACCCGTTACGCGATCCGTTTTCTGCCGCTGGACAGCGAGCGTGGTGAAGTGCCGGCACGTCTCGATTTCGAGCTGGCCTGTTGTTAGAGGGGTTATATGAGTAAAGATGTCACGAAAGTCGCCTGTCCGACCTGCGGCAGAACGGTCATCTGGGGAGAAGAGAGTCCGTTTCGTCCGTTTTGCAGTAAGCGCTGCCAGCTAATCGATCTGGGAGAGTGGGCCGCTGAGGAAAAACGTATCCCCAGCAGCAACGATCTCACCGACAGCGATGACTGGAGTGAGGAAGACATCCAGCGTCACTGACACCTGGACGGAAATTCAGTCCTGAATTACGGGCGCGCTTCCGCCAGCAGGCGCGCCACCAGCTTGTGGTTCGCCGGTGGAAACTCATCGGCGACCAGCTCGCGCTGAGGCACCCAGCGCTGCGGCTGGCCTTCTTTCCCCCAGGGCTCGCCCTGCCACTGCTCCACCATAAAAAAGTGCAGCGTCACGCGCAGATCTTCATAGGTGTGATCGGCATTGCCAAATGCGGTCGCCGCTATCACCACAATGCCGGTCTCTTCCAGCAGCTCGCGCTTCAGCGCCTGCTCCGGCGTTTCGCCTACTTCGATTTTCCCGCCCGGAAACTCCCACATATTCGCCATATGGGAGTCGGCCGGACGGCGCGTCAGAAATATTTCCTGCTGTGCATTGCGAATGATGCCAACAGCGACCTGAAGATGTTTCATTTTCGCATCCTTGTTAATGGAGTGAAGGGCAGTATAGCCTGATTTTGTTACCGGTTTATCCCTGCTTACCCAGGGAACACTCGGTGAGGCGCATATGACCGATTCTCGCCAGCGGTTTATCTTCGGGAACACTCATGACGAAGTGGCAGGAACACCTGACGCTGCGGTTTATCCCCGCTGGCGCAGGGAACACTTGTAATTACACAACTGTTAATTCAGGCTCTGACTTAACTGCTCCGGTGATAAAGCCAGACACAAGAGAGTTTTGCCATCGTTATCACAAAACTCTACTTCATAAGCCAGTGTGGGCGAATTATATACATCTAAAATTACCCCCGACTGCCCCTTAATTAATCCTGCTTCAGGCAAGTTTTCCTTAAGGAATACAACATCAAAAGGCGATAATTTCATTTGTTATCCTGCGGTTTTACATAAATAGTTGTCATTCGCGGTACAAGGGCTTCAGTCTCATATATCCACCCTGTCCGAATCGTTGCCGTCTTTCCATTGATCCCAACAATTGGCATATCTACAGACATTCGCTGTCCATGATTATCATGTAACAGGACTGCAGCAGAATTATTTAGTATTCCCTGCCTGACCTTGTAAACCAGCTCATCTATATTCGATAAGTTATAACCTAATGCAGACTCAAATAGCCTTGCTTTATTGCCACCAATGGAATGATCTGGATTTAATGCATACGCTGATAGTTTTTTGAAATCTACCACTGCATGTTCAGCATTCAGTAACGTTCCAGACTCTGTTGTAAACCCCTTTAGATAGGGAGATTCTAAAGCTGGAAACTTACTGTAATTCAATGAATTATTAATGTTACTTATCGCATTTAGCCTACCCATCCCTAAGCCCGCAACTACTGACGCCCCAGCAATTAAAAGGCCTTTATTATCCATGACCTGCCCGTAACCTGCTGGCGCATCGCCGCCGAGCTGCTCTGCCGTCTGCCGGAAGCCTTCAACATTGCCGTTATAAATACCACCAGCGGCCAGCAGGCGGCCTGCCACTTTGCTGTTGATGATGCTGAGCGGGGCTGGCTGCTGTGCTGTCGGCTGCACCGGCGTCGGACGAGGTTTCCCTCCGGTGCAGCTGTAGTCACGCCGCGCCACGGCATTTTTCCAGGCGTCAATAACCCGTTGCGCTCCATCAAAGCTGAAGGCCAGCGGATCGCGACAAATCAGTTCGCCATCATCATTTATATAAAACAACCTGCCTGGTGACGTGCTGAATTTTTCAAGCATCACCACCTCGCCACTGTATACCATGCTTTTCAGCTTCTCCCGCTCCCGCGGTCCGTGCGGCGGTTGTTGATTGGTATAACCGTTAAAAGCGCGGCGCTGCATATTAATCAGCTGAAAACCCGATGACCAGGTGTCATCAAAAACGTACTCACTGTCAATGCGCGACCAGGCATGAGAGGGACTCATGATTAACTCAAATTTCTCAGGATCGAGATTATCGCGCGGCAGGTAGTAAAGATCCGCAGGCAGGCAGTAGCTCATACCTCACTTCCCTATGATGAAAAAACATACAGTTACACACATTTTTTTCAAAGGACAAGATACGGCGATTGGCAGGGGTACTCAGTGCCTTTAGCGAATACCCCTGTCGGATCGCCGGAAACGAAAAAACCCGCGCAGTGGCGGGTTTTCTTTGTGTTCATGTTCTGTGAATCGCCTCACGGTACAGCTTTGCGAAGCAAACCGGAATTCAATTAGTTTTGGGAAAAGTTGCAATAACTCTTTTATAAGCTCATTAATTTTTCCGCCAACTCCCTCTTTTGAAATAACCAGCCAACCACGGGATCGGAGAAGTGATACGATTTCATAGACTGTTGCAAGCTGCCATGCGGGATAGCTGCGGGTAATACATTCCGACCGTCACGGACTGCAATATGAATATCAACGTTCAGCGCATCTGTAATTGAATCGGCCATCGGCGTGTTGCGCTGACTGAAATAGCAGTCGGTTTATCCCCGCTGGCGCGGGGAACACGCTGGTACTACTACGGTGAGCCTCTCTGGATGCGGTTTATCCCCGCTGGCGCGGGGAGCACTCTAAATCTATATACTTGATTTAAAAAAGAAAAAACAGGGCACGTAAAGCTACCAATCCATTCCACATTTTAAAGAACGCTATTAGCCTGATTTAAAAGCGTTTTAAAGAATAGTCACCGATACCCACCAGCGCTTTTCACTTCATCACAAAACAAAATATCAACACAGAAAACTACTCGCCCTTTTCTTTCGCCCAATAAAAAGGGAGCCTTTCAGCTCCCTTCTCACTTACGATTTTATCAGGCCAGACGACCGTGGCACTGCTTGTACTTTTTGCCGGAACCGCACGGGCACGGGTCGTTGCGCCCTACTTTGCGTTCGCCGGTTTCGGCGGCCAGCGCGGCGGCGGCCTGCGTTTCATCATCAACGTGGCTTAGCTGCTGCTGCTGCGCCAGACGCTCAGCTTCTTCACGACGCTGCGCCTCCATCGCCTCCACTTCTTCCGGCATGCGCACCTGCACCTTGCTCAGCGTGCTGATCACTTCATACTTCAGCGATTCCAGCATAGCGGCGAACATAGCGAAGGATTCACGCTTGTATTCCTGCTTCGGATCTTTCTGCGCATAGCCACGCAGATGGATGCCCTGACGCAGATAGTCCATCGCCGCCAGGTGCTCTTTCCACAGGGAATCCAGGGTTTGCAGCATCACGCCTTTTTCGAAGTTGCGCATCATCTCGGCGCCGACCACTTCTTCTTTACGCAGATAGACTTCCTTCGCCTGCTCAAGGATGCGCTCGCGCAGCGTCTCTTCATGCAGCTCCGGCTCTTTGTCCAGCCACTGTTTAATCGGCAGCTCAAGATCGAAGTCGTTTTTCAGGCGCTCTTCCAGACCGTCCACATCCCACATCTCTTCCAACGACTGCGGCGGAATGTAGCTGTCGATAGTGCTCTTGAAGACATCTTCGCGGATGCTGTTGATGGTTTCGCTGACGTCGGAAACGTCCAGCAGTTCATTACGCTGTGAGTAGATGGCGCGACGCTGATCGTTAGCGACGTCATCATATTCCAGCAGCTGCTTACGAATATCAAAGTTACGGCTTTCAACTTTACGCTGCGCGTTAGCAATCGCCTTGGTTACCCACGGATGTTCGATCGCTTCGCCCGGCTTCATGCCCAGCTTGCGCATCATATTGGTAACGCGATCGGAGGCGAAAATACGCATTAGCGCATCTTCCATCGACAGGTAGAAGCGGGAAGAACCTGGATCGCCCTGACGACCGGAACGGCCGCGCAGCTGGTTATCGATACGGCGCGATTCATGACGCTCGGTGCCGATAATATGCAGACCGCCGGACGCCAGCACCGCGTCGTGGCGTTTTTTCCAGTCCGCCTTGATAGCGGCGATTTGATCTTCGGTCGGGTTTTCCAGCGCTGCGACTTCGGCCTGCCAGCTGCCGCCCAGCATAATATCGGTACCACGGCCTGCCATGTTGGTGGCGATGGTGACCGCGCCAGGCTGACCCGCCTGCGCGACGATATCCGCTTCACGCGCGTGGAATTTGGCGTTCAGCACGTTGTGCTTGATGCCGGCGCGCGTCAGTTCATTAGAGACCACTTCCGATTTTTCGATGGAGATGGTGCCCACCAGGATCGGCTGGCCGTTCGCCGTACGCTCGCGAATATCTTCGATGATCGCATCGATCTTCTCCTTCTCGGTCATGTAGACCAGATCCGGCAGATCCTTACGCACCATTGGACGGTTGGTGGGGATAACGATGGTGTCCAGCTTGTAGATCGAGCTGAATTCAAAAGCTTCAGTATCAGCAGTACCGGTCATACCGGCCAGCTTCTCATAGAGACGGAAGTAGTTCTGGAAGGTAATGGAAGCCAGCGTCTGGTTTTCGTTCTGAATCTCGACGCCCTCTTTCGCTTCCACCGCCTGATGCAGGCCATCAGACCAGCGACGACCCTGCATGGTGCGCCCGGTATGCTCATCGACAATGATCACTTCGCCATCTTTAACGATGTAATCTACGTCGCGGGTAAACAGCGCATGGGCGCGCAGCGCGGCGGTGACATGGTGCATCAGCATGATGTTGTTCGGCGAATAGAGCGACTCGCCCTCCGCCATAATGCCTTCCTGCACCAGCAGCTCTTCAATAGAGACCAGGCCGCGCTCGGTGAGATGCACCTGACGCGCTTTTTCGTCCACAGAGAAGTGACCTTCGCCCTGGAAGGTGTCGGAATCTTCTTTTTCCTGACGGATCAGGCGCGGAATGATTTTGTTTACTTTGATATAGAGCTCAGAACTGTCTTCCGCCGGGCCGGAGATGATCAGCGGCGTACGGGCTTCGTCGATCAGAATAGAGTCGACCTCATCCACCAGCGCATAGTGCAGCTTACGCTGTACGCGCTCTTCCGGGCTGAACGCCATATTGTCGCGCAGGTAATCGAAGCCATATTCGTTGTTGGTGCCGTAGGTGATGTCGGCGGCATAGGCCTCGCGCTTGGCGGGCGCCGGCATGCCCGGCAGGTTGATGCCGACGGAGAGGCCGAGGAATTCAAACAGCGGACGGTTGTTTTCCGCATCGCGCTGCGCCAGGTAGTCGTTCACGGTAACGACGTGCACGCCTTTGCCGGTCAGGGCGTTCAGATAAGCAGGCAGCGTCGCGGTCAGGGTTTTACCTTCACCGGTGCGCATTTCAGCGATGCAGCGATCGTTCAGCACCATGCCGCCGATCAGCTGGACATCAAAGTGACGCATGCCGAACACGCGTTTACTGGCTTCACGCACGGTCGCGAACGCTTCCGGGATCAGGCTGTCTAGCGTCTCGCCCTTTTCCAGGCGGGCGCGGAATTCCTGGGTCTTCGCTTTCAGTTCATCATCGCTGAGCTTTTCAAAATCCGGCTCCATTTTGTTGATGATTTCTACCGCTTTACGCATGCGACGCAGCGTACGATCGTTGCGGCTACCAAAAACTTTGGTTAATAACTTAATCAGCATAATAAATACATTCTCATCTTCACCGCGCTGTCTCTCTGCGGCTCGTTTTTATAGTGATATGGTTTAAGGCATGTTGGGGCTTTAGCTAAGAATGTATGGACCGGCGCGAATACCCTGCACCTGAGCGAGCCAGATACCGGCATGGTAATCGGGCGTAATGGAAAGCGCGGCGTGTTGGGTATGACGAATGATGACCGGGCGGCGCGGCTCATGCGTCAGCAGCGCGTTAAGCGTATCCAGCAATGCGATCTTCTGCACCGCCAGCGGCAGCGCCGTTTCAGCATCGGGCAAATTTTGCGGCGCAAGCGCGAAAGAAAGGTGGCGAATAACGGTGCGGATGGCGTGCTGATGCCAGTAATCCACCGTAAAGCTGGCGCGACGGGCATTCCCCTGCAGCAGCGCCAGGTTATCGAACCGAACGACGCTGTTTGTGCTCAAATTTTTCGCGGCGGCTTCGGGACGATTATTTTGCTCAGCATTCTGCGCATGGGCTGCGGGCAGGCCGAGGCTTGCCGCCACCATGCCGAACAAGAGATGCGGCCAAAAATAACGCCTGCCTAATTGTCGCCAACGGTGAAAAATAGCGATCACAACGGTTTCCGTCTGGCAGGGTGAAGCCTGCCCTTCTTCAATGAATGATTAGCAGCTGTATTCCATCTGACGCAATACGCCTGTTGCTGCTTTTAACGAGGGCAAATCTTATCATCATTGCGCGCGTTAAACATCAGATCGTAGCGGGAGGAAAAGAAAAGAGCGATATTCTGAACGCAACGGCACAAATGATGCGCATCCTGCGGCAGAAATAAAAACGACTGGCTTTGCTGGCCGGAGAGAGTGAGCCAACGCTACCAGTCGTTTTAAGCGGTTAAGGCGAATTACGCCAGAACCAGATTTGTTGCCCTGAATGCCACCGGCAGTTCAGCTTCGTCTTCAAAGGTCGCCCATTCCCAGGCTTCCTGTTTCGCCAGCACTGCCTGCAACAGCTTGTTGTTCAGCGCATGACCTGATTTGTAGGCGGAAAACGCGCCGACAATATTGTGGCCGCACATAAACAGGTCGCCGATAGCATCCAGCATTTTGTGACGAACGAATTCATCTTCGAAGCGTAAACCTTCTTCGTTCAGTACGCGGAAATCGTCTAACCCAATCGCGCAATCTAAACTACCGCCCAGGCACAGGCCTTTGGACTGCAGGTATTCGATTTCACGCATAAAGCCAAAGGTTCGCGCGCGGCTGATCTGGCGCATAAACGCTTCCGTAGAGAAATTCAGCTGATAGCGCTGTGAGCTGGAGTCGATCGCCGGATGTTTGAAATCGATCGTAAAGTCGAGCGAAAAACCGTTGTACGGTTTAATTTCAGCCCACTTATCGCCATCTTCAACACGCACGGCCTGCTTAACGCGCACGAATTTCTTCGGGCTGTTCAGCTCTTCCACGCCCGCGTCAACCAGCAGGTAGACGAATGGCGCGGCGCTGCCGTCCATGATCGGCACTTCCGGCGCGTCCACTTCGACAATAATGTTGTCGATGCCGAGACCTGCCAGCGCAGCGTTCAGGTGTTCTACGGTAGAGATACGCACGCCTTCATCATTCACCAGGCAGGTACTCAGCATGGTGTCGCGCACGTATTTTGCATCAGCCGGGAAATCAACCGGTGGATTCAAGTCAGTGCGACGATAGATGACCCCGGTATTAGCCGGCGCAGGGCGTAACGTCAGGGAGACTTTCTTGCCGGTATGCAAACCGACGCCAGTCGCCTGAACAATACGTTTTAATGTCCGTTGTTTGATCATCGTATTATCTCGCAAAATATCATCCGACCGTCAGTCTATATCACTGACGGGCGAAGATTTTAGCACAAAGAGCGGAGAATCCCAATTCTCAGGTTATTCCTAATCTGCCTGTTTGCGCAGGAAAGCGGGAATATCCAGATAATCGGGCTCTTTGCCAGACTGCGAGCTTTGATCGTTAACCACTTTAGCAGCAGGTTTCTGCGGCTCCTGCGGCAGCGGCGACATGCCGTGCTGCTGATAGCGATGATCCATTACCGGCTGGCTGGTTGCCTGCTTGTTGGTCACCAAAGTGATTTCTGGACGCTTGTCCATGCCGATGCCGGTCGCAACGACAGTCACGCGCAGTTCGTCGTTCATTTCCGGGTCCAGAGAGGTGCCGATAACCACGGTGGCGTTATCCGACGCGAAGGCGCGGATAGTGTTACCGACGGTCTCGAACTCATCCAGACGCAGGTCGAAGCCAGCGGTGATGTTGACCAGCACGCCGCGCGCGCCGGAAAGATCGATATCTTCCAGCAGCGGGCTGGAGATCGCCATCTCTGCCGCTTCTTCCGCACGGTCTTCGCCGCAGGCCACGCCGGATCCCATCATGGCGTAACCCATTTCGGACATGACGGTGCGCACGTCAGCGAAGTCGACGTTCATCAGACCCGGACGGGTGATCAATTCGGCGATGCCCTGCACCGCGCCTTTCAGCACGTCGTTCGCCGCGCCGAAAGCGTCCAGCAGCGAAATGCCGCGGCCCAGCACTTTCAGCAGTTTGTCGTTCGGGATGGTGATCAGCGAGTCGACATGCTTGGACAGCTCAGCGATGCCCTGCTCGGCAAACGCCATACGCTTTTTGCCTTCGAAATTGAACGGCTTGGTGACGACCGCAACGGTCAGGATGCCTAAATCCTTCGCCACTTCCGCAACGACCGGCGCCGCGCCGGTGCCGGTGCCGCCGCCCATACCGGCTGCGATAAACACCATATCCGCGCCGTCTAACGCGGCGCGCAGCGCTTCTCGATCTTCTTCTGCAGAAGTACGACCCACTTCAGGGTTCGCGCCTGCACCCAGACCTTTAGTAATGTTGGTGCCGATTTGGATGGTCTGGCCGACTGCAGTTTTGCGCAATGCCTGGGCGTCCGTGTTCACAGCGAAGAACTCTACGCCTTCGATGCGCTCGCGGACCATATGCTCTACGGCGTTGCCGCCGCCCCCGCCGACGCCGATGACTTTAATCACCGCGTCGTTGGTTAATTCCATTGGTTCAAACATAATTTCTCTCCGTTATGTGCCTGTCGCCTGGAGATCATAAAATAGTGCTAGCATGATCCCCTTTTAGAAAAATTAAAACTCTTTTTTCAGCCAGCTGTTGATACGTTTAAACCAGTTGCCAACTGACGCACGTTTTTCAACATCCGCCTCACCGCTCAGGTGAGACTCTTTTCCATAGTGCAGAAGACCTACCGCCGTTGAGTAGTAAGGCTCCTGCGCATAATCCGTCAATCCGGTAATATTCAGCGGCTGCCCGATGCGCACCTGGGTATGGAATACCCGCTGCGCGCAGGCGGCCAAACCTTCAATTTGCGCCGCGCCGCCGGTCAATACAATACCCGCCGCCAGATGATGCTTCACGCCCTGCTGACGAAGCTGCTCCTGCAACTGCAGGATTTCATCGTTCACCAGGTTAAGCAGCTCGGTGTAACGCGGTTCAATGACTTCAGCCAACGTCTGACGCTGTAGGCTGCGCGGCGGACGACCGCCTACGCTCGGCACCTCAACGTTCTCATCTTTACCGACGATCGATCCCAGCGCGCAACCATGACGAACCTTGATCGCTTCCGCATCGGTCGGCGGCGTGCCGAAGGCATAGGCGATATCGCTGGTCACCACGTTCCCCGCATAGGGGATCACTTTGGTGTGGCGCAGCGCGCCGCCGGTATAAACGGCGATATCCATTGTACCGCCGCCGATATCGACAACGCAGACGCCCAGCTCACGCTCATCTTCCGTCAACACTGCGAAGCTCGAAGCCAGACCGGCGAAAATCAGTTGGTCAACTTTCAGGCCGCAACGTTCAACCGCTTTCACGATGTTTTTCGCCATGTCGTTGTGACAGGTGATTAAATGTACTTTCGCCTGCATGCGCACGCCCGACAGCCCGACCGGGTTTTTGATTCCTTCCTGGTAGTCGATGGCGTATTCCTGCGGGATTACGTGGAGAATGCGGTGTTCATCGCGCACACGCACCGATTTTGCGGTATGTACAACGTTTTCCACATCTTCCTGCGTGACTTCTTCTTCAGAAATCGGAACCATCCCGATTTCGTTCTGACAGCTGATATGTTTGCCGGATAACGCCAGATAAACCGAGGAAATCTGACAATCCGCCATCAGTTCCGCCTGATCGATGGCGCGCTGAACGCATTTCACCACCGATTCAAGATCGTTTACGCCGCCTTTATCCATACCGCGGGACGGGCAACTGCCCACCCCAATAATGTTGACCATGCCATCGGGCAGAATTTCCCCTACTAAAGCGGCGACCTTAGCGGTGCCTATCTCAAGTCCTACTACCAGTTTTCTGTCCGTCGCCTTGATCATTGTTGTTTAGCCTGTGCCTGATTCTGTTGCTGATTACTGTCCTGAGGCTCAATAAATGCCGGAGCCCAGCCAACGGCAGCGCCGGAGTCATAGCGCAAATCGACATAACTGACGCGCTTATTGTCAGCGGTGGCCTGCTGTTGGATCACCGGCCAGAGTTCAATAAACCGCTTAAGACGCTTCATGTTATCGCTACGGCCCAGCTCAATACGTACATCATCGCCAGTGACCAGCTGCCAGGAATGACGAGCGGTCATGGATGCTGCTTTAACGCTAAACTTGCTGGCGGCCAGCACCGCGCTCATCTGACGGTAGCCATCCAGCACATCCTGCTCGTTACCTTCGGGGCCATACAGCAACGGTAGCGTCTCTTTGCCGATATGGTTAGCCGGGACGCTAAAAGATTTACCTTCCGCATCAACCATATGTAAATCATTCCACCGCGCGACCGGCACATACTCAACCAGATGAATCTTTAATTCGTCCGGCCACTGCTTGCGTACACTGACCTGCTTGATCCACGGCAGACGTTCAATCTGCTGCTGAATCACATTTACATCTTGTGACATAAAAGTGCCTGGCGCGCCCAGCGATAAAATGGCCTGACGGATATCGTCATTGGTGGTGTAGTGGGTTTTTCCCGTCACCACCAGCCTCGACAGCGGCAGACGCGAGGCGTCGTTCATCCATTTCAGCACCGCGGCGCCGCCCGCCAGCATGGTGCCGATCACCAGCAGCAGGAAGATAATTCCTGCTAGCCGGGAGCCATTGCTGCGTCCGGTGCGCGCTTTTTCCTGCGCTTCCCGACGTACGTTCAAAGCCGCCTGCGACATCTTAGTCGGCCAGCTCCAGAATACGCGCCACCAGCTGGGAGAAGCTCATCCCCGCCTGTTTCGCCGCCATCGGTACCAGGCTGTGGCTGGTCATGCCCGGCGAGGTATTCACCTCGAGCAGATAAAAGCTGCCGTCGCCGTCCATCATCACATCCACGCGTCCCCAGCCGCTGCAGCCCAGCGTGCGCCATGCGTTCAACACCAGCTCGCGCAGTTCCGCCTCTTTCTCCGCGCTTAAGCCGCTTGGGCAGAAGTATTGAGTATCGTCAGAAATATATTTCGCTTCATAGTCATAGAAGTCGCTGGCCGGCTGGATGCGGATCGAAGGCAGAATCTGCTCGCCCAGAATGGCGACGGTGTATTCCGGCCCGCTCAGAAATTTTTCTACCAGCACATCGTCGTCGTGACGGAACGCCTCTTCCAGCGCCGCAGGCAGCTCGGAAGGCTGGTTAACGCGAGAGATGCCGACGCTGGAGCCTTCACTGCTTGGCTTAACGAACAGCGGCATGCCCAGCTGCGCGATGCGCTGCGCCAGCGTGTCGTCCAGTCCGGCATCCATCTGCTGACGATTAATCCAGACGTACGGCGCCACCGGCAAATTCGCGCCCTGCCACAGCAGCTTGGAACGCCATTTATCCATGGTGATGGCCGAGGCCATCACGCCGCTGCCGGTATAGGGGATCTGCAGGAAATCCAGCACGCCCTGCAACGTGCCGTCCTCGCCGCCGCGCCCGTGCAGCGCGATAAACGCCTTTTCAAAGCCTTCTTCTTTCAACCGCATCACCGGAAAATCGCGCGTATCGACGCCGTGCGCGTCAATGCCAGCTTCTTTCAGCCCGGCAAGTACCGCCGCGCCTGACATCAGCGAGACGTCGCGCTCAGCGGAGGTACCGCCCAGCAGTACCGCTACTTTTTCAGCCATGATGTTCCTCTTCATTGGTCTGCGGTTTAAGTTTCTGTTCAGCCAGACGGCGGGCAATCTTACCTACGTTGCCAGCGCCCTGTACCAGAATCAAATCGTTGCCGCTCAGCGTCGGCGCCAGCATCTCCAGGATCGTATCGTGATCCGGCACGAGAATCGGATCCACCTTGCCGCGTCCGCGGATCGTGCGGCAGAGCGATCGGCTGTCCGCGCCTGGAATCGGCGTTTCGCCCGCGGAATAGACATCCAGCATTAGCAGAACGTCTACCTGCGACAGCACATTGGCGAAGTCGTCATACAAATCGCGCGTACGCGTATAGCGATGCGGCTGAAAAATCATCACCAGCTTTTTATCCGGCCAGCCTGCGCGCGCCGCTTTGATAGTGGCGTCGACTTCAGTCGGATGGTGGCCGTAATCGTCGACCAGCATGGCGCTGCCGGAAGTGCCGTTGACGTTATCCAGCGGGAATTCGCCCAAAAAGTCGAAGCGACGGCCGGTGCCCTGGAAACTTTCCAGCGCGCTGAGGATATCTTCATCATCGATCCCCTCCTCCGTCGCGACGGCTACCGCCGCCGCCGCGTTCAGCGCGTTATGGCGGCCCGGCGCGTTCAGCGTGACGCGCATCAGCGGCTTATCGTGACGCACCAGCGTAAAGTGGCCCTGCGCGCCGTGCTGCTCATAATCTTCAATACGCACGTCGGCATCATCGCTGAAGCCGTAGGTGGTGATCTGGCGACCGACGCGCGGGATGAGATCGCGAATCACCGCATCGTCGACGCACAACACTGCGCGGCCGTAAAACGGCAGGTTGTGCAAAAAGTTAATAAATGTCTGCTTCAGATTTTCGAAGTCGCCCTGGTAGGTATCCATATGGTCGGCTTCAATATTGGTCACGATCGCCACCATCGGTTGCAGATGCAGGAACGACGCGTCGCTCTCATCTGCTTCGGCGATCAGATAACGGCTGCTGCCCAGGCGTGCGTGCGTGCCGGCCGCTTTGACCAGCCCGCCGTTGACGAAAGTCGGATCGAGCCCGCCTTCGGCGTAGATGCTGGTCACCATCGCCGTGGTTGTGGTTTTGCCGTGCGTGCCGGCCACGGCGATGCCGTGGCGGAAACGCATCAGCTCCGCCAGCATTTCAGCGCGGCGGATCACCGGAATACGCGCTTCGCGCGCAGCGATAATCTCCGGGTTATCCTGAGTTATCGCGCTGGAGACCACTACCACGCTGGCGTCGCTGACGTTTTCCGGGCGATGATGAAAATAAATTGTGGCGCCCAGCGCGGTCAGGTGCTGCGTTACCGCATTGGGTGCGAGATCGGAACCGCTGATCTGATAACCTTCATTGGCCAACACTTCGGCGATACCGCCCATGCCGGCGCCACCGATGCCGACAAAGTGAATGTGCCGGACGCGACGCATCTCGGGCACGATAGAACGCAGTTTCGCCAGTTGTTGAGTATTCATCGTTTCTTTTGCCTGTCGGTACCTCAGGTACCTTATCTCTGTTCTGTTAACGCGCGACGGCGCTGACTTCTGCCGCTACACGTTCGGTAGCGTCCGGAATCGCGACCTGACGCGCATTTTGCGCCATGCGCAGTAGCGTAGGTCGATCCCACTGCGTTAACGTTTCCGCTACCGCATCCGCTGTAAACTGCGGCTGTTCGAAAATACGCGCTGCGCCCGCTTTCTCCAGCGGCAGCGCATTCCAGTACTGCTGACGATCTTTATGCTGAAACGGTACGAAAATGGCCGGCAGACCGGCCGCCGCCACTTCGCTGACCGTCAGCGCGCCGGAACGACAAACCACCACGTCGGCCCATGCGTAGGCCGTCGCCATATCGTCAATAAATTCGCTGATTTTATGCTGCGTCTGCCCGGCCTTTTCATAATCGGCCATGACCTGCGGCAGATTGCCTTTGCCGGTCTGATGCCAGAGCGTAATACGGTCGCCCATCAGCGCCGCCACCTGCGGCAGCGTCTGGTTAAGTACGCGCGCGCCCTGGCTGCCGCCCACCACCAGCACGCGAATCGGACCCTCACGCCCCGACAGACGCTGCTCAGGGCTGCTGAGCGCCAGCACGTCGGTGCGCACCGGATTGCCGACGACGTCCGCATGGGGAAAGGCGCCGGGAAACGCCTGCATCACTTTCGTCGCCAGCTTCGCCAGCCATTTGTTCGTCAGGCCAGCGATGCCGTTTTGCTCATGCAGCACCACCGGGATGCCGCAGCTCCATGCGGCCAGGCCGCCCGGACCGGAAACATAGCCGCCCATACCCAGCACCACGTCCGGCTTCCACGCTTTCATAATGCTGCGCGCCTGACGCCAGGCGTTGAAAATTCGAATCGGCGACGCCAGCAGTGCCTTCAGGCCCTTGCCGCGCAAGCCGCTGATGCGGATAAAATCGATTTCGATGCCGTGTTTCGGCACCAGATCGGCTTCCATTCGATCGGCTGTGCCCAGCCAGCGCACCTGCCAGCCCTGCGCCATCAGATGATGCGCGACAGCCAGACCGGGGAATACATGCCCGCCGGTACCGCCAGCCATCACCATCAACCGCTTTCCACTCATCGCGCACCTCGGGTAAACGCCTGCGCTTTACTCAGGCGCGTTTCATAATCTATGCGTAACAACAACACGATGGCCGTCGACATAATAATCAGACTGGAGCCACCGTAACTGATTAAGGGCAACGTCAGGCCTTTGGTGGGCAACATGCCCGCGGCCGCGCCGACGTTAACCAGCGCCTGGAAGCTAAACCAGACGCCAATGGAACAGGCGAGAAAACCGGAAAAACGCTGGTCAAGCTCCAGCGCACGACGGCCAATCGACATCGCCCGAAAAGCGACGAAGAATACCATTAACAGCGCTAAAACCACACCGATATAACCGAGTTCTTCTCCGATAATGGAGAAAATGAAGTCAGTATGCGCCTCCGGCAAATACTCCAGTTTTTGCACTGAGTTGCCTAATCCCTGCCCCCAGAATTCGCCGCGGCCGAATGCCATTAACGACTGGGTTAACTGGTAGCCGCTGCCGAACGGATCTTCCCAGGGATCCCAGAAGGAGGTCACGCGGCGCATACGATACGGCTCGGCAATGATCAACAGGATCACAGCGAAAATGCCGGATCCAATAATCGCCAGGAACTGCCACAGCTTGGCGCCCGCGAGGAACAGCATCGCCAGGGTGGTGACGAACAGCACCACCACGGTGCCTAAGTCCGGCTGCGCCAGCAGCAGTACCGCCAGCACTACCATCACGCCCATCGGCTTACAGAAGCCCCAGAAATTGTTGCGCACCTCTTCTACCTTGCGCACCAGATAGCTGGCGAGGTAGCAAAACAGCGACAGCTTGGAAAGCTCGGCCGGCTGAATACGCAGCGGGCCCAGCGCGATCCAGCGCGATGCGCCGTTAACCGAGCTGCCCACCACCAGTACGATCAGCAGCATCACAACTGATGCCAGAAGCATCACATTGCTGTAGCGCTGCCATACTTCCATCGGCACGCGCAGCGTGACCATCGCCATGCCAAAAGCCAGCAGCAGATAAAATGCGTCGCGCTTGGCGAAGAAAAAGGGATCGTCCGACAGACGCTGCCCAACCGGCATCGAGGCGGAGGTGACCATCACAAAGCCGATGATCGCCAGGCCGAACGTCAGCCACAACAGCGTGCGATCGTAGAGCACCATCGGCGCCGCATCGCTGTTTTCCCGGCTGCCCATTACCCATTCGCGCAGGCGCATCACCACGCCGCCCGCCATCCCTAAGCCTGGAATACGCATCAGCCCAGCTCCCGCGCCAGTTGCGCGAAACAGTCGCCGCGCTGCTCAAAATTACGGAACTGATCGAGACTGGCGCAGGCGGGCGACAGCAGGACGATATCGCCAGGCCTTACCTGCGGCGCAATGGCGGCCACGGCTTCGGCCAGGGTATCCGTTAGGGTGGAGATTTCCGGGCGCAGCGCCGCCAGCGATGCGCCATCGCGGCCATAGCACCAGACGCGAATCGCGTCGCCCTGTAAGTAACGCGCCAGCGGCGTGAAATCCGCCGACTTGCCGTCGCCGCCCAGCAGCAGCCACAGCGTGCCCTGCGCCTGCAGGCCGCTCAGCGCCGCTTCGGTACTGCCGACGTTGGTCGCTTTCGAATCATTGATCCAGCGTACGCCGTTGCGCTCATGCACCAGCTGGAAACGGTGCGCCAGCCCCTGAAACGTTGTTAACGCTTTCAGACTGCTGGCGCGCGGGATGCCAGCGGCGTCCGCCAGCGCCAGCGCCGCCAGCGCATTGGTATAGTTGTGCAGCCCGACGAGCTTCATTTCGTCGGTGTTTAATACTTTTTCGCCGTGCGCGCGCAGCCAGATGCTGCCCTGCTGGCGGTTGAGGTGGTAGTCGCCGACGTCGACGCCGAAGCTAACACAGCGCTTGTCCGCGCCGCGCACCGGCATTGTCAGCGCGTCATCGGCATTCACCACGCAGATCGCCGCGTTTTCATAGATGCGCAGCTTGGCGGCGCGATACTGCTGCAATCCCAGCGGGTAGCGATCCATATGGTCTTCGCTGAGGTTGAGAATGGTCGCTGCCGCCGCCTTCAGGCTGTGGGTGGTCTCCAGCTGAAAACTGGAGAGCTCCAGCACGTAAAGCTGAGCGGGCTGCTTCAGCAGACTAAGGGCCGGCAGGCCGATATTGCCGCCCACGCCCACCGTCCAGCCGGCCGCACGCGCCATTTCGCCCACCAGCGTGGTCACGGTGCTTTTGCCATTGGAACCGGTAATGGCGACGATAGGCGCCTGCGCTTCACGGCAGAAAAGCTCAATATCGCCGATGATTTCAATGCCCGCTTCGGCGGCTTCCGTCAGCAACGGATGGGCCAGCGCGACGCCGGGGCTGGCGATAATCAAATCCGACGCCAGCAGCCAGTCGCCGTTGAGCGATCCTAAATGGCGCTCCACGCTTGCGGGCAGTTTATCCAGGCCGGGCGGCGAGACTCGGGTATCCATTACGCGCGGCGTTACGCCCTGCGCTAAAAAGAAATCAACACAGGAGAGGCCGGTCAGCCCCAGCCCGATAATGACCACTTTTCTACCCTGATAGTCAGCCATAATTAACGCACCTTAAGGGTTGCCAGGCCAATCAGCACCAGCATCAGCGAAATGATCCAGAAGCGCACGATCACGCGCGGCTCCGGCCAGCCTTTCAGTTCATAGTGGTGATGGATCGGCGCCATACGGAAAATGCGCTGGCCGCGCAGCTTGAACGATCCCACCTGCAGGATGACGGAGAGCGTTTCAACAACAAACACGCCGCCCATAATCACCAGCAAAAATTCCTGACGCAGCAGCACCGCGATGGTGCCCAGCGCGCCGCCCAGCGCCAGCGAGCCGACGTCGCCCATAAAGACCTGGGCCGGATAGGTGTTGAACCACAAGAAACCCAGCCCGGCGCCGACGATGGCGGTGCAGACAATTACCAGCTCACCGGCATGGCGCAGATAGGGAATATGCAGGTAGCCTGCGAAATTCATGTTGCCGGTGGCCCAGGCGACCAGCGCGAAGCCCGCCGCGACAAATACCGTCGGCATAATCGCCAGGCCGTCCAGACCGTCGGTCAGGTTGACCGCGTTGCTGGTGCCGACGATCACGAAATAGGCGAGCAGGATATAGAGCAGCCCCAGCTGCGGCATAATATCTTTGAAAAACGGCACGACCAGCTGCGTCGCCGGCGTGTCCTTGCCCACGGCGTACATCGCAAAAGCTACCGCCAGCGCAATCAGCGACTGCCAGAAATATTTCCAGCGGGCGATCAGGCCTTTGGTGTCTTTGCGCACCACTTTGCGGTAGTCATCGATGAAACCGACGATGCCATAACCGACCAGCACCGTTAGCACGCACCAGACATAAGGGTTGGAGGGATAGGCCCACATCAGCACCGAAATGGTGATAGAGGTCAAGATCATGATGCCGCCCATGGTCGGCGTGCCGCGCTTGCTGAAGTGCGACTCCGGCCCTTCGCTGCGCACCACCTGACCGATCTGCAGCTTTTGCAGCCAGGCGATCAGGCGCGGCCCCATCCACAGTGAGATAAACAGCGCGGTCAGCAGGCTGACGATGGCGCGAAACGTCAAATAGGAAAAGACGTTAAAGCCGGAATAAAAAGCGACCAGATGTTCGGCCAGCCAGACTAGCATGTTCCTTTCTCCTGTAAGTTTTGTACTACCTGCTCCATGGCGGCACTACGAGACCCTTTAACTAAAACGGTAATAATCTGATGCTCTGCAAGCAGCGACTGGAGGCGCGCGATCAAGGCGGCCTTATCGCTGAAGTGTTCGCCCGCGCCGCTGGCGTCGCTGATATGCTGACTCAGCGCGCCCACGCTCAGCACTTTATCTATGCCCGCCTTACGCGCGGCCTCGCCCACTTCGCGATGGCATTCGACCGCTTCCGCACCCAGCTCCGCCATATCGCCGGTAACCATTACGCGGTAGCCTGGCATCTCGCCCAGCACCTGCGCGGCGGCGGTCATTGAGCCAACGTTCGCGTTGTAGCTGTCGTCCAGCAGCAGCTTCTGCGGCGCTAAGGTTATCGGGAACAGACGTCCCGGCACCGCTTTCAGCGTCGCCAGGCCCTGAACTATCGCTTCCGGCGGCGCGCCGACAGAGAGCGCCAGAGCGCTGGCGGCCAGCGCGTTGGCGATGTTATGACGACCCGGCAGCGGCAGCGAGACCGCCAGCGCCCCCTGCGGCGTATGCAGCGTAAAGGTGGTGCCCTGCGGATTTACCGCAACATCGGTCGCGTAAAAATCAGCCTGCGCGTCCGCGGTGCCGGAGAAGCGCCAGATGCGCTGCTGGGTCAACTGCGTCTGCCAGCGCGGCCAGTCATTGCTGTCGAGGTTAATAATCGCCGTGCCGTTTTCCGGCAGGCCGAGGAAAATTTCGCCTTTGGCTTTCGCCACGCCTGCCAGCGAGCCGAAGCCCTCCAGATGCGCAGCTGCCAGGTTATTCACCAGCGCGCTTTCCGGGCGCGTTAAGCGGGTGGTCCAGGCGATTTCACCTTGATGGTTGGCGCCCAGTTCAATGACCGCATACTGGTGCGCTTCGGTCAGGCGCAGCAGCGTCAACGGCACGCCGATATCGTTGTTCAGGTTGCCGGCGGTATAAAGCGTTTCGCCACACTGACGCAGAATAGCGGCGGTCATCTCTTTTACCGAAGTTTTGCCGGAGGAGCCGGTCAGCGCCACTACGCGGGTTTTCACCTGCTGACGCACCCAGGCCGCCAGCTCTCCTAAGGCGATGCGCGTATCGCTGACCACCACCTGCGGCGCGTTGATTTGCAAGCGCTTACTCACTAATAATGCCGCCGCGCCGCTGGCCATCGCCTGGTCGGCAAAATCATGTGCGTCAAAGCGTTCGCCCTGCAACGCAATGAACAAACAGCCCGGCGTCACTTTACGGGTGTCGGTGGTCACTTCGCTTATCGCGATATCCCCCTGGCCGACTAACGTGCCGTGAGTAATCTGCGCCAGCGTTTCAAGAGAAAGCGTAATCATGCCATCACCCCCAGCAGACGCGCGACGGTTACCCGGTCGGAATAGTCGAGACGGCGGTTGCCGATAATTTGATAGTCCTCATGGCCTTTGCCCGCCACCACCACGATGTCCTGCGGCTTCGCCTGCATAATGGCGTTGGTTACCGCCTGCGCGCGTCCCGCCATTACGCGGGCACGGCCCGGATCGAGCAGGCCGCTCAGAATGTCGTTTACAATCGCGGCGGGATCTTCGCTGCGCGGGTTGTCATCGGTGATAACCACCACGTCTGCGCACTGCTCAGCAACCGCACCCATCAGCGGACGTTTGCCCTTATCACGATCGCCGCCGCAGCCAAAGACGCACCACAGCTGCCCTTTGCAGTGCAAACGCGCGGCTTCCAACGCTTTTTCCAGTGCGTCAGGCGTATGAGCGTAATCGACTACTACGGTCGGCTTGTCCGGCGCGCTGAAGACTTCCATGCGCCCGCAGACCGGCTGTAGCTGACGCGCGCTGGCGATCAGCTGCGCCAGCGGATAGCCCAGCGCCAGCAGCGTCGCCAGCGCCAGCAGCAGATTGCTAACGTTAAAGGCGCCCATCAGGCGGCTTTCCAGCTCGCCGTCGCCCCAACTTGAACTGAAGCTCACCGTCGCGCCGTTATCGTGATAGCGCACCGCCGTCGCCTTCAGCCAGCGATTATGGCTGTCGGGCAGCAGATTGTTTTCCATCGTGACCGCGATGGCGTCAGGCAGCTTCGCCAGCCAGCGGCGGCCTGTTTCGTCATCGGCGTTAATAATCGCTTCGCCGATCTGATGTTCAGAGAACAGCAGCCATTTCGCCGACTCGTAGCGCGTCATATCGCCGTGGTAGTCAAGATGATCGCGGCTGAGATTGGTAAACACGGCGGCGGCGAAAGGCAGCGCCGCAACGCGATGCTGCACCAGACCATGAGAGGAAACCTCCATCGCCGCCACGGTCGCGCCCTGCCCTACCAGCGCATCGAGCACCTGCTGCACATCAACCGCCGATCCGGTGGTGTTTTCCGTCGGCACCAGACGACCATAAAGGCCGTTGCCGACGGTCCCCATCACCGCGCCGGTTTCGCCCAGCAGGCTCGCCCACTGCGCCAGCAGCTGGGTGGTGGTGGTTTTACCGTTGGTGCCGGTCACGCCGATTAAACGCAGCTTTTCCGCCGGCTGTTGATAAAAGCGTCCTGCCAGCGCGGAAAGCCGCTGCGGCAGCTGCGACAGATAAATCACCGGCACGCCGTGCATTTCACGGATGTCACCATCCTCCGCTTCGCCTTCGGCTTCAGCGATGACCGCCGAAACGCCCTGCGCGATAGCCTGAGGAATAAAACGTCGCCCATCAACGTTATGGCCTGCGACAGCCACAAACAGATCGCCGGACGCCGCCACGCGGCTGTCCAGAGTCATTTCACGAAGCGGACGCTCCGGCGCGCCAGGCACCCACGGAGCCAGTAGGTCGCGCAAGTTACGATCTGTCACTTGAACCCTCTTTCTTGTTGTTAACCAACTCATTCTTTTCACCAACCGGCAGCGCATCCGGTTCAATATTCATGGTGCGCAACACGCCGCCCATGATGGCGCCGAATACCGGCGCCGACACGGCGCCGCCGTAATATTTGCCCGCCTGCGGATCGTTAATCACCACCACCAGCGCAAAGCGCGGATGGCTGGCGGGCGCCACGCCGGCAGTGTAGGCGATATATTTATTGACGTAGCGACCATCGGGACCGACTTTTTTCGCGGTGCCGGTTTTAATCGCGATGCGATAGCCTTTGATCGCGGCCTTCACGCCGCCGCCGCCCGGCAGCGCCACGCTTTCCATCATATGCACCACGGTTTTCACCAGCTGCTCAGGAAAGACGCGTTCGCCCGGAACCGGCGGATCGACTTTTGTAATGGAGAGCGGACGCGCGACGCCATAGCTGCCGATGGTGGCGTAAACGCGCGCCAGCTGGAGCGGCGTCACCATCAGCCCATAACCGAAAGAGAAGGTGGCCCTTTCAATATCGGACCACCTTTGTTTTTGGGGATACAGGCCACTGCTTTCCCCGACCAACCCCAAATTGGTTGGTTTGCCCAGCCCAAAGCGTGAATATGTTTCCACTAGCGCTGAGGAGGGCATCGCTAACGCCAGTTTTGATACTCCGACGTTACTCGACTTCTGCAAAACCCCGGTGAGGGTTAGTTCGTTATAGCGCGCGACGTCCTTGATTTCATGGCCGTTGACGCGGTAAGGAATAGTGTTCAGCACGCTGTTTTCCCGCACCACGCCGCGTTGCAGCGCGGTCATCACCACCATCGGCTTGACGGTGGAACCCGGCTCGAAGATGTCGGTGATGGCGCGGTTGCGCATCACATCTTTCGGCGTGTTGCTGAGGTTGTTCGGGTTGTAGGCCGGGCTGTTGGCCATCGCCAGCACTTCGCCGGTATTGACGTCGACCAGCACCGCCGTGCCGGATTCCGCCTTGTTGAAGGCGACGGCGTTATTTAGCTCGCGGTAAACCAGCGCCTGCAAACGCTCGTCGATGCTGAGCGCCAGGTTATGCGCCGCCTGGCTGTCGACGGTGGAGATATCTTCAATCACGCGGCCGTAGCGGTCTTTACGCACCGTCCGCTCGCCCGGCTGACCGGTCAGCCAGCGATCGAAGCTTTTTTCCACCCCTTCGATGCCCTGACCGTCGATATTGGTAAAGCCGATAAGATGAGAAGTGACCTGCCCGGCGGGATAGTAGCGGCGCGACTCTTCGCGCAGATGGATGCCCGGCAGCTTCAGTTTCTTGATGTAATCACCGATCGCCGGGTTAACCTGGCGCGCCAGATAGACAAAGCGGCCTTTCGGGTTGGCGTTGACGCGGTTGGCCAGCTGATCGAGCGGCACGGAAAGCGCGTCGGCCAGCGCTTTCCAGCGGCTGTCGAGCGTAATGCCGCCGTGGTCATGCAGCTCTTTAGGATCGGCCCAGATAGCGTTTACCGGCACACTCACCGCCAGCGGACGACCGGCGCGATCGGTAATCATGCCGCGCGCGGTGGGTATCGCCTGTACGCGCAGCGAGCGCATATCCCCTTCCCGCACCAGGCGTTCGGGGTTAATCACCTGCAGCCAGGCGACCCGCATCATCAATCCCACCAGCGCCAGGAAGATGCCGCCGCACAGCAACGCAAAACGCCAGCTGACAAAGCTGGCCTGATCTTCCTGTTTTTTCAACTTAAGCGCTTTGGTAGCGGATCTCATGGAGTCCGGGATTCCTTATTGATGTACCACAATATTTTCCTGTGCCGGGTCGACATGCTGCATCTGCAGTTTTTCCGTCGCCGTGCGCTCAACGCGGCTGTGGTCGCCCAGCGCGTTCTCTTCCAAAATCAGGTTGCGCCACTCAATATCGAGCGCGTCGCGCTCCAGCACCAGCTGCTCGCGCTGCGCCGTCAGCAGGCGCGTTTTGTGCGCCGTCGTCACGACCAGCACAGCCGACACCAACACGGCAATCAACAGCAGCAGCGGAATTTTGCCATGACGCAGCAGGTCGCCGCCGATAACGCCTGGCAGGCTGTGCCGCTCATTTCCGATCATGATGTCGTTCTCTCCGCTATACGCAGCACCGAACTGCGCGCGCGTGGGTTCTCCGCCACTTCCGCTTCGCCCGGCATCATTTTGCCGAGCGCTTTCAAATGACGGCCGCCGAGCTTCTGCAGCTGCGCTTCAGTCATCGGCAGCCCGGCCGGCACCTGCGGGCCGCGGCTCTGCTCACGCATAAAGCGCTTTACCAACCTGTCTTCCAGCGAATGGAAACTGATAATGGAAAGCCGTCCGCCGGGCGCCAGTGCCGTTAACGCGCCCTTCAAAGCCTGTTCAATCTCTTCCAGCTCGCTGTTGACCCAAATGCGGATCGCCTGGAAACTGCGCGTCGCCGGATGCTTGAACTTATCCTTTATCGGCGTGGCGGCGGCGATCACTTCCGCCAGCTCTTTGGTGCGCGTCATGGGTTGCAGACGATTACGCTCCACAATGGCGCGCGCGATACGCCTGGCGAAACGCTCTTCGCCATAGGTTTTCAGCACGAAGGCGATATCGTTCTCTTCCGCCTGCAGGAGCCATTCGGCAGCAGAAAGGCCGCGCGTCGGGTCCATACGCATATCCAGCGGACCGTCGCGCATAAAGGAGAAGCCGCGCTCGGCGTCATCCAGCTGCGGCGAAGATACGCCCAGATCAAGCAGTATGCCGTCCACTTTTCCGGTCAGGCCGCGCGCCTCGACATAATCCGCCAGCGCCGAAAAAGGCCCATGAATAATGGTGAAGCGCGGATCGTCAATGGCAGCGGCGGCAGCGATAGCCTGCGGGTCGCGGTCAATGGCGAACAGTCTGCCCTGCTCTCCCAGCTGGGAAAGGATCAGGCGCGAGTGTCCGCCCCGACCAAAGGTGCCGTCGATATAAACGCCGTCTTCTTTAATGTTGAGCGCGTTGACGGCTTCATCCAACAGCACCGTGGTATGTATAAAGTTATCCTGCATAGCTATAGTGACAAATCCTGCAACCGCTCTGAAAGCGGCTCCTGAGCGGCTTGCTCAGCGTCAATATCTTCCCTGACTTGTTGATACCAGGTCTGTTCATCCCACAGTTCAAACTTATTAAACTGTCCAACCAGCATCACTTCTTTTGTCAGACTTGCGTGCTGACGCAGCGTACTGGCGATCAGTAAACGGCCAGCGCTGTCCATCTGACATTCGCTCGCATGTCCCAACAGCAGGCGCTGTACGCGGCGCTCTGCGGGATTCATGCTGGATAAGCGAGAGAGTTTTTGTTCAATGATTTCCCATTGCGGTAAGGTATAAAGCAGCAGGCAGGGCTGATGGAGGTCAATGGTGCAAACCATCTGGCCTTCAGATTCCTCAATCAGCGTTTCGCGATAACGCGTTGGCACGGCCAGCCGCCCTTTGCTATCGAGGTTGACTAAGGTTGCGCCACGAAACATCTCAGCTAATGCCCTCAGTTACCCTTTTTTGCCACTTTATCCCACAAATTCCCACGAAAGGAGTTTACGGAGCGGAGGAAATCATTGTCAAGCTACGCAACAGGCCTGGCGGGATTATTTCTCAGCGTAATAAAAAGGCGCAAAGTTAAAAATGAGGATGATTCTGACGGGTCTGAAAAAATAAACTGATGAATAGTGGTAAAAAAATCGTGGCGCCATTAAATCTGCGCAAAAAGAAAACAGTTTTTACCACGAAGATGAAGGGTTTGCAGTTTGCGACAACGGCGACATTTTAGGGTCATTCCGATAAAAAGGCCGCCTGTGTGCCAGGCGCCGCGCGGCGTCAGT
>NZ_JANION010000220.1:0-8447 GCF_024610815.1 Mixta sp. | reverse complement strand
CTTAAATAGCAACCATCATACAGTCGAAGTAAGCAGACTTTCCTCTGCATCGATAATAACTCCTGATTAACTGTGATGTTGCTGGCTAGTCAGTAACATAGGCAGTGTCGGCGGATACGATAATTTTATCTGGCCGGTATGTTGATTTATTAAAGAGGAAAGATATTCTCTCGCTTCGGCTGGGGCAGTCGTCTGTTCTGGCAGTAGGGAACAGACGGTTTTTAATGTGAGAGCCGCATCTGCACAGGATGACTATTAAAAAACTCACAAGAAAGCTAAGGTGATGACATGGATGTTGTTAATAAGTTGTTAGTAGAGTTCTTTCCGGATAAGAAAATACCTGGATGGCAGAAAAGCTTATTCAGGTGGGCAATAGGAAAAGATAAGATTGATGCTTATACGGATAGGGTATCAGACAAGCAGGGTATTGATTGGATTGAAAATTTTACAGAAATACTTGCGTTTCGCTTCAATGTCCACTGCGACGACTATGACAATATACCGGCGCAGGGTCCGACTATTCTCTTCTCAAATCATCCTACCGTTATTGACGGCATCGCCTTGATTTCGTCAGTGGCAAAAGTCAGGAAAGATATCAAGGTAGTGGCTAATCATGTTATTCCATTATTGTTGCCTCAAATTGAAGCGCTGACTATCGGCATCAGAAATATGCAAGGGAAAATAGCGGTAAGTCAGTATAAAGAGATGAGCAAGCATCTGGAAAGCGGCGGCGTGCTGATTATTTTTCCGGCGGGAAAGCTGGCTGGCATCAATCCTGTCGGGTTAAAAGAGTTTCCCTGGCATCCTGGATTTCTGCAATTAGCTAAAAAAACGCATGCTACTCTGGTGCCGGTATATATCAGAGGATTTAACAGCTTACGTTATTATCTCACCGCCATTGTCTGGCGTCCTCTCTCTAATCTGATGATACTGCGCGAATGTCTTCGGCATCGTGGGGGAAAGCTGCACATTAAAATTGGTCGGCAGATTGACCTTGCCAGAATCGACTGTGAAAAAAAACAGTTAGCCGTTGTTGCCGCATCTTTTCAGCAGCATGTACAGCAAATGGCAACAGATAAGCCGCCTGTATTACCACTCGCCGCGCCGCTGGCACAGCCGGAAAACCGCAGCTTGTTGAATGCCGCGCTAAGCCAGTGCGAACGATTAAAGCAACTTGCTGACGGGAAAAGCGTGCTGCTTTATCGCTATCATGGCGAAGGTTATTCGCCGGTGCTGCGTGAGCTTGGCCGCCTGCGAGAGATATCTTTTCGGGCGATAGGCGCAGGGACGGGCAAGAAATATGATAACGACCGCTACGATGATGATTATTACCACATTATTTTATGGGATCCCGCCCGGCTTGAAATTGCCGGCGCCTATCGATTTGTCTTTGCTGGCGAACAAATTGGCAGGCATGGCCTGGAAGAGCTTTACAGCCATAGCCTGTTCCGTTATCAACCTGAGGCGCTGGCCGTTATCAGCCAAAGTATTGAGATTGGACGCGGATTTATACAAAAACAGTATCAAAAAACCCATGCGCTGGACGAACTCTGGAAGGGAATTTTTCACGTTGCGCTAAGGCATAAGGCTTACAAATACCTTATTGGCGTTTAACCATTCCCCGAAGTTATTCACCCTACGTGCAAAAGCTGATGGTTGGGTTTTATCAGGCCTACCTCTCCTCAGATGAAATTTTATGCGCGCCCGAGAAAAGATATGGGGTAAATAAGAACGAGATTCTGCATTTTTTTAGCGGCGATAATTTTCAGCAAGACTGGTGCAGGCTGAACCACCTGCTGCGTGATAAGGGTTATGAACTGCCGTGGCCCTATAAGCAGGCGGTTAAATGGTACAGCGAAGGCGGGTCTAAAATAATAGCCTTCGTTGAAGATAGCACGTTTAATTCCATTGCCGGCCTGAATTTTTGCGAAATCAATAAGCTAAATAAAATGTACTGTCGGCGTTATTTACCCCAAAAGATACTGCCTGTGGAGCAGATATAGAATCCTGTAATGTATTAACAGAAATAAGTTAAGTGTTAATGACTTTCGACGGTGCGCGCATCGTATTTGGGATATATGAATAATGCTGATAGCCAGAAGTTTATATTTATTGGCGATAATAATGGGCCTCTCAGGCTGTGACGGCTCCGGCTCTTTTACGCTGCCAGGCTATACCTACGGAGAATTTACCTATCTGTCGCGGCCTTTTACGGACAAAGTCGAACAGTTGTTTGTCGCTAAAGGTGAGTTTGTAAAAAAGGGGCAAAAGCTGGCGCAGATGGAGACTTTTTTAGCGGAGAACGCGCTACGGGTCGCTGAGGAGAATGTTCAGGCGGAGCGGGCGCTGCTGCGAAATTTACAAAGGGGAGAGCGGCCTGAGGGCATTGAGATGATCGAGGCGCAGCTTGAACGGGCAAAATCGGCCGCCAGCGTGGCGAAAAGTCAGCTTGACAGGAAAAAGCGCCTGTATAGCGAAAAAATGATTTCAGTTGCGGAGTGGGAGGCTACGAAAGGGGAGTATGCGCAGAAAAATGCGCAGGTAAAAGAGCTACAGCATCAGTTGGCGTTGAAAAGGCTGCCAGCGCGACAGGCGGAAATTACTCATCAACGTTCCCGTGTTCAGGCGGCAACGCTTCAGCGTGATAAAGCCGCCTGGGAGCTGCAGCAAAGGCTATTGACGGCGCCGCTGGACGGCGTGGTGTATGACATTTTATATCAGCCCGGCGAAATGCCTGCGGCCGGCAAGCCGATTATCAGCCTGCTTGCGCCGGAGAATATCAAAGTACGTTTTTACGTGCCGCAAAAACGGCTGGGTGAGATCCGTCACGGAACCCGGGTTAACATAATCTGTGACGGCTGCAAACGCGCGCTTTCCGGTCACGTTCGCTATATCAGCCCGCAGGCAGAGTTTTCTCCGCCAGTGATCTACAGCACCCGGCGACGGGAAAAGCTGCTGTTTATGGCGGAGGCGGTACCGGTAAAAGCGGATGCGCCCTTCCTTAAAACAGGACAGCCCGTTAACGTTGAGCTCGTTGCTGATGAATGAAAACTGTATCGAAGTCTGTAAGCTCAATAAACGCTTCGGCGAAAACCATGTCGTAAAAGACTTTTCTCTTACTGTGAGAAAAGGGGAGATTTACGGTTTTCTTGGACCGAACGGCAGCGGAAAAACGACGTCGATTCGTATGATGTGCGGTTTAATTACGCCCGACTCCGGCAGCGGCCACTGCCTGAATATGGATATCTTTACGCAGCGCGAAAAGATTAAAAAACATATAGGCTATATGACGCAGCATTTTTCAATGTGGGGCAGCCTCTCCATCCGCGAAAACCTGTTGTTTATCGCACGAATTTATAACCTGGACCGATATCGACAGCGCGTTGACCGCACCCTGGCAGAGCTGGGCCTGATCTCCCGTCAGCATCAGCTGGCGAAGTTTCTTTCCGGCGGATGGAAACAGCGTATGGCGCTGGCGGCCTGTATGCTGCATCAACCTTCCCTGCTTTTTCTGGATGAGCCGACCGCCGGCGTTGACCCTAAAGCGCGTCGTGAGTTTTGGCAGGTACTGCACCAGCTGTCTGATCAGGGCATATCGATTCTGGTCAGTACCCACTATATGGATGAGGCTGAGCGGTGCCACCGGGTCGCCTACCTCTCTTACGGCAACCTGCTGGCCAGCGGAAGCGTGCGGTCGATTATCGAGGCGCAGCAGCTTATTACCTTCAAAATAAGCGGCAGCAGGCTGACTGCGTTGGAAAGTGAGCTGTTGAATCTTCCCGGTATTGAACAGACGGTAATATTCGGCAATAGCCTGTTTGTTACCTCAAATGACGAAAGCCTGTTAAGCGCTATCGTCTCGAAGCATGTTCCTTCCGACTATCACGTTTGCAGAGTTGAAACCAACCTGGAAGACGCCTTTACCTGGCTGATGAAAAACAATGCTAAAGAAAATACGCGTTAACTTTTCCCTGTTACGCTGGCTTGGCGTAGTGATAAAAGAAATTCACGAACTGCGTCGGGACAGGATCAGCATCGCTATGGTGGTGGTAACGCCGCTGCTGCAGCTCACCATACTTGGCTATGCCGTCAATATGGATGCGCGCAATATTCCTGCCGCGCTGATTAACTACGATACCGAGCGTTTAAGTCAGGTTTTTGTCTCGGCAGCGCAAAATACCGGCTACTTTTCAATGATGCCTGTGGCTTCGGAAAAAGAGGCGCGGTCCGCGTTTGTACGCGGCGAAGTCATTTTTATCGTGACCATTCCGCAAGGGTTTACGCAAAAAATGTTGCGCGGCGAAAAGCCGCAGATCCTGCTACAAGGCGATGCTATCGATCCCTTAACCATAGGCAACGCGCTGAGCGCCATTACACAGGCGTCAAAAACCCTGTTTCAGCATGCGCTGCCGCCAGCGCTGCGCAGCGAGATAAGCGCGGACGATTTTGAGTTGGTGATCCATCGTATGTTTAATCCCGAGGGGATTACGCAGTACAATACCATACCGGGCATTATCGGCTCGATACTCAGCACCACATTGATCCTTATGACCGCGCTTGCCATTACCCGGGAGCGGGAAAGCGGCGCGATAGAAAATCTGCTGATTTCCCCGCTGACCAGTCTGGAAGTGATTACCGGCAAGATTATTCCCTATGTATTAATCGGCATTTTTCAGTCTGTCCTGATCCTGCTTTGCGCAGTGTTTCTGTTTCACATCCCGTTATTGGGCAACGTTTTTCTGCTTTTTAGCGTGCTGATGGTTTACGTTTTTCTCTGCTTATCAATTGGCATCACTATTTCAAGCGTGGCGCAGAATCAGCTGCAGGCGCTGCAAATGTCTTCTTTCTATTTTATTCCTTCCGTCATGCTTTCCGGTTTTATCAGCCCGTTTATCAGCATGCCCGTCTGGGCCCAGTGGTTGGGCTCCTGCCTGCCGCTAACCTACTTTATCCGTCTGATTAAAGGCATTATGCTGAAAGGCTATACGTTTGCGGAGCTGTTGCCCGATCTGCTGCCGCTGGGCGGCCTGGCGGTAATAGTGATGACGGTGGCGCTCGCTTCCTACCGTAAAACGCTGGACTAATGCCGCGTCCCCGGTTTTTCTGAGACAAAGCGGGGAAAGGGCCGGTAGGCAGAGCAGGCTGAAGACCGTATAATGCGCAGCCAATATTAGCAAGCCGGAGAAAAACCATGCGTCCAGCAGGCCGTCTCACACAGCAGGTGCGTCCCGTCACCCTGACCCGTCACTACACCAAACATGCAGAAGGTTCTGTCCTGGTTGAATTCGGCGATACCAAAGTGCTTTGCACCGCCACCGTAGAAGAGGGCGTGCCGCGCTTCCTGAAAGGTCAGGGACAGGGCTGGATTACCGCCGAATATGGCATGCTGCCGCGCTCTACTCACAGCCGCAACGCGCGTGAAGCCGCAAAAGGCAAGCAGGGCGGCCGCACGCTGGAAATCCAGCGCCTGATCGCACGTTCGCTGCGCGCGGCGGTTGACCTGAAGGCGCTGGGCGAATTCACCATTACGCTGGATTGCGATGTATTACAGGCCGATGGCGGCACCCGTACCGCTTCGATTACCGGCGCGTGCGTGGCGCTGGCGGATGCGCTTAATGCGCTGGTCGCAGCAGGCAAGCTGGCTAAAAATCCGATGAAGGGCATGGTCGCGGCGATTTCCGTCGGCATCGTTAACGGCGAAGCGGTATGCGATCTGGAATATGTAGAAGATTCCGCTGCCGAAACGGATATGAATGTGGTGATGCTGGAGGATGGCCGCATGATCGAAGTGCAGGGCACCGCAGAAGGCGAGCCGTTCAGCCACGAAGAACTGTTAACACTGCTGGCGCTGGCGCGAGGCGGCATTGATACCCTGATCCAGGCGCAGAAAGCGGCGCTGAACAACTGATTATTTCAGGCGACCAGAGAGTCGCCTTTTTTATATCTGATTTTTGAGGAGAGCAAAGATGAAAGCCTGGCAGCGTGATTTTATTGAGTTTGCTTTAAACAAGCAGGTACTGAAATTTGGCGAATTTACTCTGAAGTCGGGGCGCAAAAGCCCTTATTTCTTCAATGCAGGCCTGTTTAACACCGGGCGCGACCTGGCGTTGCTGGGGCGCTTTTACGCACAGGCGCTGGTTGATTCCGGCGTTGACTTCGATTTGCTGTTCGGCCCGGCGTATAAAGGCATTCCGATCGCCACTACTACCGCCGTTGCGCTTGCTGACCACCACCAGCGCGACGTGCCTTACTGCTTTAACCGTAAGGAAGCGAAGGATCACGGCGAAGGCGGCCTGCTGGTCGGCAGCCCGCTGGAAGGGCGCGTGATGCTGGTCGACGATGTGATTACCGCTGGCACCGCCATCCGTGAATCGATGGAAATTATCGCCGCCAACGGCGCGCGTCTGGCTGGCGTGCTGATTTCACTTGATCGTCAGGAGCGCGGACGCGGCGAGATTTCAGCGATTCAGGAAGTGGAGCGCGATTACCAGTGTCACGTCACTGCGATTATTACGCTAAGCGATCTGATTGAATATCTGGAAGAAAAACCGGAAATGGCTGACCATCTGGCGGCGGTGCGCGCCTACCGTAAAAACTACGGCATCTGATGTAAAGTCAGGACGCCGGGCAAAATCGCCGCCCGGCGTTTTCTGCACAGTTAGACCAGCTGCGCCGCCAGCAGCGGCCAGCGCGCTTCAAACTCCTGCGTTGGCTGATAGCGGAACTCGGAACGTACAAAGCGTGACAGCAACCCTTCGCAGAACGCCAGCAGCTGGCTGGCCAGCAGGGTTTCATCAGTGACAAAGCCTTCGCCCTCGCGCATTTTTCTTTCGCGCATCACCTGTCTCAGCTGCGCCTCAATACGTTCAAATAGCTGATTAATGCGGCCCTGTAAGCGATCCTGCTCAAACATCAACGCATGGCCGGTCAGAATACGCGTCAGGCCAGGATTGCGTTCGCCGAAGCCCAGAATGAGCTGCACGATCAGCCGCAGGCGCGTCATGGTCTCTTTTTCATCTTTCAGAATAGCGTTGATGCGGGTAATAAGGCTGTCTTCAATAAACTCGATTAGGCTGTCAAACATGCGCGTTTTGCTGGGAAAGTGGCGGTAGAGCGCCGCTTCTGAAACGCCTACGGTGGCGGCCAGCTTGGCGGTGGTGATGCGTTGACTGCCGTCGCTGGATTCCAGCATCTGCGCCAGAGCCTGCAGGATTTCATCGCGACGATTCCTTTTCGCGCTCTTTTTTTCTGCCATGACGTTATAAACCCCTGAGATTTACCATAAACGGGCAAAGGCCCACGCAACATCCGTGAGAAGGCGACTCACGGTGCTGAAAAATAAAAAATTCGGGTTGTGGAGGGTGTTCGCTGTGCGTTTAATTCCGACCGGAGTGACCGAAACCGCCTTCGCCGCGCGTGCTGGCGTCGAAATCCTCAACCAGGTTGAATTCCGCCTGCACCACCGGCACAAAAACCAGTTGGGCGATGCGCTCGCCAGGCTGAATCGTAAAACTCTCCTGACTGCGATTCCACACGGAAACCATCAGCTGGCCCTGATAATCAGAATCAATCAGGCCAACCAGATTGCCCAGTACGATGCCGTGCTTATGGCCGAGACCGGAGCGCGGCAAAATCACCGCGGCCAGCGAAGGGTCGGCGATATGAATAGCCAGGCCGGTCGGCAGCAGCGTCGTTGCGCCCGACGCCAGCTCCTGCGGCGCATCAAGGCAGGCGCGTAAATCCAGACCTGCGGAACCAGAGGTAGCGTACGTCGGCAGCGGAAAATCTTTGCCGACACGCGCATCAAGAATCTTAACGTCGATTTTTTTCATCATAACGGCTGACAATCTCGTCTAATAACTGCTGGCCAAGGAGCGTTTTGTCCGCAAGCGGCAAAACTTTTTCTCCCTCCTGCCAGAAAAGGTGAAGAGCATTGGTATCGCTGTTGAAACCTTGCCCGGATTTAGAAACATCGTTGGCGCAGATTAGGTCCAGATTTTTCCGCACACGTTTTTGTTGGGCGTATTCTTCCACATTACGGGTTTCAGCGGCAAACCCTACGACGTAAGGGCGTTGTTCGCGCATGGCGCCTACGCCGGCGACGATATCAGGGTTTTTTATCATCTTTAGTGTGATTTCATCACCCTGTTTTTTGATTTTTTCCGCCGCAATTTCCACCGCGCGGTAGTCTGCCACGGCTGCGCTGCCAATAAAAATGTTCTGCCGCGTAATTTGCGCCATGACCGCTTTTTCCATCTCCAGCGCGCTGGTGACGTTAATACGCGTCACTCCGGCAGGCGTCGGCAGCGAAACCGGGCCAGCGACCAGCGTGACGTTCGCGCCGCGGGCGGCGGCGGGGGCGGCAATCGCAAAGCCCATTTTGCCGGAGCTGTGATTCGTAACATAGCGCACCGGATCAGGCGCTTCGCGCGTCGGACCAGCGGTGG
>NZ_JANION010000218.1:0-30432 GCF_024610815.1 Mixta sp. | reverse complement strand
TGGTTAAGCCGCCCATATAAGGGCGCAGCACTTCCGGCACTTCAATACGTCCATCCGCCTGCTGATAGTTTTCCAGCACCGCGACCAGCGTACGGCCTACCGCCAGGCCAGAGCCGTTCAGCGTATGCACCAGACGCGGTTTTTTGTCGTGCTTGCTGCGGCAGCGCGCCTGCATGCGACGCGCCTGGAAATCCTGGCAGTTAGAGCAGGATGAGATCTCGCGGTAAGTGTTCTGCGCCGGCAGCCACACTTCCAGATCGTACGTCTTCGCCGCGCCTGCGCCCATATCGCCGGTGCAGAGCAGCACTTTACGATACGGCAGATTCAGCAGCTGCAGCACTTTTTCAGCATGGCCGACCAGTTCTTCCAGCGCCTGCATAGAGTCTTCAGGACGAACGATCTGCACCATCTCGACTTTATCGAACTGGTGCATACGGATCAGTCCGCGCGTATCACGGCCATAGGAACCCGCTTCGGCACGGAAGCAAGGCGTATGGGCAGTGAGTTTAATCGGCAGGGACTCTTCCTCGACGATTTCGTCGCGCACCAGGTTGGTCAGCGGCACTTCCGCGGTCGGGATCAACGCATAGTTGCTGCTGTCCGCTTCTTCTTCCAGCGGACGGGTATGAAACAGATCTTCGCCGAATTTTGGCAGCTGGCCGGTGCCATACAGGGTCGCATGGTTAACCAGGTACGGCACGTAAGTTTCGGTATAGCCGTGCTGCTGAGTATGCAGATCGAGCATAAACTGGCTCAGCGCGCGATGCAGACGCGCAATCTGGCCCTGCATCACCACAAAACGTGAACCGGTGAGCTTCACTGCGGCGGCAAAATCCAGGCCTTTCGCCATTTCGCCGAGATCGACATGATCGCGTACCGGAAAATCGAACTGGCGCGGCTCGCCCCAGCGGCTGATTTCCTGGTTTTCGGAGTCATCTTTACCCAGCGGCACTTCATCCGCCGGCAGGTTAGGCAGCGCGAGAGAGAAGTCGCGGATCTCATTCTGCAACGCGTCCAGCTCAGCTTTCGCCTTGTCCAGACGCTCGCCCAGGGCGTTCACTTCCTGACGCAGTGGCTCAATATCTTCTCCGCGCGCTTTAGCCTGCCCGATGGATTTGGAGCGGGCGTTACGCTCGGCCTGCAGATTTTCGGTTTCAACCTGCAGCACTTTGCGACGCTCCTCAAGCGAGACGAGCGTTTCCACATCCAGTTTAAATCCTCGGCGTGCCAGTTTTTCTGCGACTGCGTCTGGCTCGTTACGCAGCAGATTGGGATCGAGCATGCTTATCCTGTGCTTACTGTGATTAAAAAAAGGTGTTGAACCAAAGCGTTCCTTCAGGGTCCACCTGGCTATTGCGCTAACCTTACCGCAACGTCTGAATTAGCGGTAGCGTTTTGTCGGGCTATTTTGATCCTGCTCCGACAGCCAGGCGAGCTTTTCGCCAATTTTACCTTCCAGCCCGCGACTGGTGGGCTGATAGTAGCGCGTCTGCGCCATCTCCGGCGGAAAGTAGTCCTCTCCGGCGGCGTAGGCATTCGGTTCGTCATGCGCATAGCGATACGCTTTGCCGAGTCCCATCTCTTTCATCAGACGGGTCGGGGCGTTGCGCAAATGTTCTGGCACGTCAAAGTCCGGCTTTTCGCGGGCGTCTCGCAACGCCGCTTTAAAAGCGGTGTAGACCGCGTTGCTTTTCGGCGCGCAGGCAAGATAGACAATCGCTTGCGCTATGGCGCGCTCGCCCTCTGCCGGACCGACACGGGTAAAGCAGTCCCAGGCGGCAATGGCGACCTGCATTGCGCGCGGATCGGCGTTGCCGACATCTTCAGAAGCGATCGCCAGCAAACGTCGCGCTACATAGAGCGGATCGCCGCCCGCGGTGATAATGCGCGCATACCAGTAAAGCGCCGCGTCCGGCGCGGAACCGCGTACCGACTTATGCAGCGCGGAGATCAGATCGTAATAACGGTCGCCCTTATTATCAAAGCGCGCGGCGCGCTCGCCGGAAACCTCATTTAGCAGTTGCGGGGTCAGTATGCGCTTACCTTGTGCATCGCTTTCCGCCATATCCGCCATCATTTCCAGCGTATTCAGCGCACGGCGCGCATCGCCGTTAACCAGCTCGGCAATCATGCGCCGGGTAGCTGGCGGCAGGTCGATATCCTCTTTGCCTAAACCACGTTCACTATCGGTCAGCGCCTGTTCCAGCACCGTTTCAATCTCCTCCGTCGTCAGGGATTTCAGCAGATAAACGCGCGCACGCGACAACAACGCGGAATTCAGCTCGAAAGAGGGATTTTCGGTAGTGGCGCCGATAAAGGTAATGGTGCCGTCTTCAATATGCGGCAGGAAAGCGTCCTGCTGGCTTTTATTAAAGCGGTGCACCTCATCGACGAACAGGATCGTGCGGCGTCCCGCCTGACGGTTCTGGCGCGCGCGCTCAATGGCTTCGCGGATCTCTTTAATGCCGGACGTGACGGCAGAGATGCGCTCAACATCGGCATTGCCGTAGCGGCCAATCAGCTCGGCCAGCGTGGTTTTACCGGTGCCGGGCGGCCCCCACAGGATCATCGAATGCAGATGGCCCGCTTCGATGGCGCGCGTTAAGGGTTTACCGGGCGCCAGCAAATGCTGTTGCCCGATATAGTGCTCCAGCTTAGTTGGCCGCATGCGCGCGGCCAGGGGCTGAAACTGCTCTGTCGAAAAATCAAGGGAGAGATTACTCAACTCAACCTCACTGACGTTGATCGTCTACCGTCACCCCTTTTGGTGGCGTAAAGGTAAATTTGTCCGCGCTGACCGGCCCGTTGTTCTGGCTTTTCAGCGTGTAGCTGCTGCGCTGTCCATCCTGCTCAACGGCGCTGAATTGATTAATAGTGCCGTTGCCAGAGACGTTAATCATAAACTGTTTGAGGTTGCCCGCGCTGGTTTTAGGGGTCAGCTCAAAGATGTCGCCCTGCTGTTTGACATTATATTGCTGCCAGTCGCTGCGCTGATTGCGGGCAATCAGCATAAACGGCGTATTGCTGGTGGCGCTGTTCAGCCAGGTGGCGCTGACCTGCTCAACAAAAGGATTATAGAACCACAGCGTTTTGCCATCTGAAACGATCACGCTTTCATCGGGCGCGGTCATATGCCAGTTGAACAGGTTGGGACGCTTAACCCACAGCTCGCCCTCGCCTTCCTGTACGTTAGACCCGCTGCCGTCGGTGACCTTTTGGCTGAAGCTGGCATGGAAACTGCTCACCTTATCCAGGCGTTGCTGTAATTCACTGGAGGCATCGGCCAGCGCGCCGGCTGAAGTCAGTGCTGAAAGCAAACCGCAAGCAAGTACTAATTTTTTCATGACTACCGATTCCTTTTAAGTCGTTTTATCCCGCAAATAAGCGGCGGCCTTATTACACATTAGACTGACAACACGCTTCCCGACAGGAGAATATGCTGAAAGCGCCGCGGCGGGCGCTGTCTGGTGCTTAAATAAACAACGGGCCGGTAATCCGGCCCGTTTACTCTCTGACAGCGCAAAAGCCGTTTTATTACATTTCGTGCGGCGGTGGCGCCAGAACCTCACGGTTGCCGTTATGGCCCGGCGGCGAAACGATGCCCTGCACTTCCATCTGCTCGATAATGCGCGCCGCGCGGTTGTAACCGATGCGGAACTGACGCTGTACACCAGAAATAGAGGCGCGGCGTTTTTCCACCACGAACGAAACCGCCTGATCGAACAACGGATCCAGTTCTTCATCGCCTTCCAGACCCAGGCTGCCACCTTCGCCCTCTTCGCCAGCGGTGATGCTGTCGATATATTGCGGGCGTCCGCGCGCTTTCCAGTCCTGTACTACGGCATGCACTTCCTGATCGCGCACGAAAGCGCCGTGAACACGCACCGGAATCGAGGAGTTCGGCGGCATATAAAGCATATCGCCCATGCCCAGCAGCGATTCGGCGCCGCCCTGATCGAGAATGGTGCGCGAGTCGATTTTGCTCGATACGGTAAAGGCGATGCGCGTTGGGATGTTGGCCTTAATCAGACCGGTAATGACATCCACCGAGGGTCGCTGCGTCGCCAGTACAAGGTGAATACCTGCCGCACGCGCTTTCTGCGCCAGACGCGCGATCAGCTCCTCCACCTTTTTGCCTACGGCCATCATCAGATCGGCGAACTCATCCACCATCACGACGATATAAGGCAGTTTTTCCAGCGTCGGCGGCAGGGTATCCATGCTGTCGCCCGGCTTCCAGAACGGGTCGGGGATCGGCCGTCCCATCGCTTCTGCCTGCTCGATTTTCTCGTTATAGCCCGCCAGGTTACGCACGCCAAGAGCGGACATCAACTTATAGCGCCGCTCCATCTCACCGACGCTCCAGCGCAGCGCGTTCGCCGCATCCTTCATGTCGGTAACCACTTCCGTCAGCAGATGAGGAATGCCTTCATAGACCGACAGCTCCAGCATTTTGGGGTCGATCATAATAAAGCGCACCTCTTCAGGGGTGGCTTTATAGAGCATGCTGAGGATCATGGCGTTTACGCCGACCGATTTACCCGACCCGGTGGTGCCCGCCACCAGCAGGTGCGGCATTTTAGCCAAATCGGCTACCACCGGCTGACCGGCGATATCTTTCCCCAATACAACAGAAAGCGGCGAAGGATTATCGCGGAAGCTGGCGCAGTCCAGCACTTCGCGCAGATAAACGGTCTGACGGCGCTTGTTCGGCAGTTCAAGACCGACATACGGCTTGCCGGGAATCACCTCAACTACGCGCACCGCGACCGCCGACAGCGAACGCGCCAGGTCGCGCGACAGGTTGGAGATACGCGCGGCTTTTACGCCCGGCGCCAGATCCAGCTCGAAACGGGTAATAACCGGACCGGGAGAGATGCCGACCACTTCCGCTTTAACGCGATAGTCCGCCAGACGCGCCTCCACCAGACGGGCGGTTTGCTCCAGCGCGAACATATCCACCGGCTCGTCTTCCGCAGGCGGCGATGTCAGCAGATCAAGCGTCGGCAACGGCGTCGTCGGCTTATGCAACGGCTGCTCGTGGCGCATCAGGAACGGATGAATCAGGCTGTCGCTCAGCGAGCTTTGAGGCTCCGCTTCCGGTTCGCCCGGTTCCGCCACGGATGAATAGTGCGGCTGCGATACGTTTGGCTGTTCCGCTGGAGCAAACGCAGCCTGCGGCTCGCCTTGCCAGGCGGCGGAAGGCGCTGCGGCTGGCGGAACCGTCGGCTGCGGCGCCGGCACGACGTTCGGTTCGCTGTGATAATGCGGCTCGGCACGTTGAGCGGGCTGCTGCCACTGCGCTTCGTCAGTCGGAAACTCCGGCTCAGGCGTGGCGGCAATGGTAAACAGCGGCTCGCCCGGACCGTCATCCACCAGATCTTCCATCGGCGAAAAATCAAAAACGGCGGCGGGGTCAAGCGTAAAGCCAGTCATGTCACGCGGCGGCGCTGTCATTTCATCCTGATGCGGCTGAGAGTTAGCGTCAGCTGGCTGAGTAAAGGGCGATGAGGCGCGCTCTTGCGGCTGCGTCAGCGCGGTTTGCGCTTGAGACGGCGCCGCTTGAGAAGGCTGCGGCTGCGCATAACGCTGTTGCTGCTGCTGGGCGAACTGCTGCGCCAGCGCCGCCTGCTCTGATGCGCCTTCGTCATCTTCGCTGGCGTACTCTTCGCCGTAGCGCGCTTTCTGCTGCGCCATAAAGGCGTCGCGCAACTGCGTCTCTTCCTGAGCTGCGGCCTGCTCCTCGTCCTGCTGGGGAGCGGCCTGTTGTTGCGCCTCCTGGCGGGCTTTCTCTTCCGCCAGACGTTGAGAAGGCAGTTTTATACCGTAAGAAGCCAGCTCGCGGCGCGTAGGGAGCTTAACCGGTTTCGGGCGCGGCAGTTCAGGTCCAATGCCCTGTTTGATTTGCGGATTGCTCTCTTCCGGCGCGCTGACAGGCATAAAGGGCGCGGCCATCGATGAAGATGCGGCGCCCGCTGCGGCGGCAGCAGCGGCATTCTGAACGGTTGCTGACGCCGTCGCCTCCTGCCAGTTCCCCATCTGAGGACCTTCGTCATCCTCAATGTGCGGCGTAAAGGCGGCGGGCGTCTGCTGCGGCATTTCAAACCGGTAAAGCGGCGGCTCGGCGCTGTCGCTTTCCGGCCGCACGGCGTGATGCATTTGCGGCTGCGGCGTGGAAGAGGCTGCGGATGCAGACGACGCGCCAAAGGTCGCGTTCTGCGGCGGCTGAACGGCGGCAGATTGAGACGGCGGGGTCGGTTGCGCCACCGGCGCAGCGGCCTGAGACAAGGCAGCTGCGGCAGCGCCCGTTTGCGCCAGCGCCGATGCTGCGGCAGCGTTGGCCGGAACCATAGCTGCCGCAGGCGCCGCTGCGGATTGAGTAATGGCGGGCTGTGACGGCGCGCCAGACGTCGGCGGCTGCGGGTCGGCGGCTACGGCGTCGTCGGCGCGGGCAAACAGCGGATCGTCTTCCTCGTCGATATCGTCAGTGGCGGAGAGCCTGCGCGGCGGCGTCAACAGCACATCGTCCTCTTCTTCAAGCTGCACGATGCGCTTAATAACCGGCGCAGGCGCTTCTTCCTCGTCCTCATACCAGGCATCGTCATTACGTGAACGGTTGCTGGCGAACGTCAGCACGCCCATCACTACCGCGCCGATTTTTTCGGCAATGGTCAGCCATGACCAGCCGGTATAGAGCGTCAGGCCGGCGGCCCAGATGCACAGCAACGCCAGCGTTCCGCTGGCGCCGTTCAGATAAGGCGCCATCGCGCTGCTGACCAGGCTGCCGATCACCCCGCCGGAGGCGAAGTACCAGATATCATCCGCGTTCAGCGCCGCGAGGCCGCAGGTCGTCACCACCAGCGCCAGCACCCCTATCAGGCGCAGGCCGACGGCGAAATAGTCGATATAGTCCTGACGATCGCGCTGACGGAAGGTAATCCAGCACAGTCCCAGAATCACCGGTGGAATGGCGTACGCCATCACGCCAAAAATGAACAGCAACGTATCGGCCAGCCAGGCGCCGACGCTGCCGCCCAGGTTATGGATAGGTTCATGCCAGGCGGTCTGCGACCAGCTGGGATCGGAAGGATTAAAACTAACCAGCGCCACCATCAAATAGACAGCAAAGAGCGCGACGAGAATCAGCAACGCTTCGAGCAGACGGCGACCACTACTAAGCGGCTTAAGAGACACTTCTTTATCTTCTGTATATTCCTGGCTCAAGAGAACTCTCCAGGTACCTGTAAACTATGAAGGAAACAGCGCCGGGCTAACCGACGCTGTGCCTGTATGAATTCACAGGAGTGTACCGAATACCACCAGGTTTTGCACCTGCCCTGTGTTACCGCGTTTTAATCACCAGACGATTGCTCTGCTTCACCTCTTCCATGACCACATAAGTACGCGTATCGTTAACACCCGGCAGGCGCAGCAGGGTTTCGCCCAGCAGTTTACGATAGGCGGACATATCTGGCACGCGGGTTTTCAGCAGGTAGTCAAAATCACCGGAAACCAGGTGACACTCTTGAGTTTCCTCAAGTTTTTGCACAGCGGCGTTAAATTGTTCAAACACGTCGGGCGCGCCGCGATTCAGAGTAATCTCAACGAAAACCAGCAGCGAGGCGTCAAGATAGTGCGGGTTGAGCAACGCGGTATAGCCGAGAATAAATCCCTGACGTTCCAGGCGGCGTACGCGTTCAAGGCACGGCGTGGGCGATAACCCAACGCGTTTGGAAAGTTCAACGTTGGAAATGCGACCATCCTTCTGCAGCTCGTTCAGGATATTTCTGTCGATTCTGTCGAGGTCTTTACCGGGGCGTTTTTTATTGTCTACCATTATTATTGTCTCTCTTCATTCCTTCCCTTTACCTGCCATACCCTGAACGTAATCATTGTGCAGGGTCTTTCGTAAGTGAAGACATAGAGCCTGTTGCTGTTGCAGCGCCCATCCGCATGACGCATGCTGTCTGTCCACACCATGCGTCATTACGGATGACAGGCTGAGTTTATCCGGCATTAAACGTAAAAAGTGGTATGAAACCCTGTTCACATAGCCCAAATATTCTCTGCTTCCCACAATGTTTTCGCAAAAGCGCAGGCGATTGTCAAAGCAAAACATTGAAAATCAGGAGAACATGCCAGCCCGCAGCCAGCATGACTGATTTAAACCGGATATTTTGGGGGTTTTATCTAAGCCTGAACGCTTACTTCATCTTTTATGCGCCGATCCTTCTGCCGCCCGACGCCCATTGATTAAACCTTTTGCATCAATTGTTAACAAAATCGCAGAATGCTTTTTTTGCGCCAGTAAATTCCCTACAATCTGGCTCCATATTGCCAGTAAATTAATGAGGATCTCATGGGCACGGCCAAACACAGTAAATTGCTTATTCTGGGCTCTGGTCCGGCGGGCTATACCGCAGCCGTTTACGCTGCGCGCGCTAACCTGAATCCGGTGATGATCACCGGCCTGGAAAAAGGCGGTCAGCTAACCACGACTACCGACGTTGAGAACTGGCCTGGCGATCCCAACGATCTGACCGGTCCGCTGTTGATGGAGCGGATGCATGAGCATGCGTTGAAGTTCAACACCGAGATCATCTTCGACCATATTCATACTGTCGATCTGCAAAACCGTCCGTTTCGTCTCATCGGCGACAGCGGCGAATACACTGCCGATGCGTTAATTATCGCTACCGGCGCCTCCGCGCGTTATCTGGGCCTGCCTTCCGAAGAGGCGTTCAAGGGTAAAGGCGTTTCCGCCTGCGCGACCTGCGACGGCTTTTTCTATCGCAAGCAGAAGGTCGCTGTCGTCGGCGGCGGCAACACCGCTGTGGAAGAGGCGCTTTATCTCTCTAACATCGCCTCTGAAGTGCATTTGATTCATCGTCGCGATACGTTCCGTGCCGAGAAGATCCTGATTAACCGACTGATGGAAAAAGTGAGCAGCGGCAATATTGTGCTGCACACCGATCGCGAGCTGGATGAAGTGATGGGCGATCAGATGGGGGTCACGTCGGTGCGCCTGCGCGCGACGCAAAACCCGGCGCAGACGGAGGTGCTGGAGGTCGCGGGCCTGTTTGTCGCTATCGGCCACAGCCCGAACACCGCTATTTTCGCCGGTCAGCTGGAGCTGGAAAACGGCTATATCAAGGTGCAGTCCGGCCTGCAAGGCAATGCGACGCAAACCAGCATCCCTGGCGTCTTCGCCGCCGGCGATGTGATGGACCACACCTACCGTCAGGCGATCACTTCCGCTGGCACCGGCTGTATGGCCGCGCTGGATGCCGAACGCTATCTGGACGGTTTGGTTAAAAACGATAAGTAACTTGTTAATTAACTGATCTTAATTACCGAAGGCGACTGTTGAACAGTCGCCTTTTTTCTTGCCGCCATGCTACATTGCAGCGCCTCTGCTGGCATATTCTCTGGCGATATCGGCCAGCCTGTTTTTCTGATGAAACGGCCCCGAATGGAAAAGAAACGTCAACATCAACTTACCCGCTGGCTGCGTCAACAGCGCGTTTACGCTCGCCCCTGGACCACCCTCTCTACGTTGCTCGGCGTAGCCAGCGCGCTGCTGATTATTGCTCAGGCCTGGCTGCTGGCGACGCTGATGCATCAGTTAATCAGCGCTCACCAGCCGCGCGAGCAGTGGTTGCCGTCAATGCTGCTGCTGTTGTTCTGTTTTGTTCTGCGCGCCCTGCTCGTCTGGCTGCGCGAACAGGTCGGCTATCGGGCGGGAGAGAGCATCCGCCGCGCGCTGCGCAAGCAGGTGCTCGATCGTCTGCATCAGCTTGGCCCCGCCTGGATTCAGGGCAAACCTGCCGGTAGCTGGGCAACGCTGCTGCTGGAGCAGCTGGAAGAGATGCAGGATTACTACGCCCGCTACCTGCCGCAGATGAGCCTCGCCGTACTGATTCCTGCGCTGATTTTGCTGGTGATTTTTCCTGTCAATTGGGTAGCCGGGCTGATTTTACTGGCGACGGCGCCGCTGATCCCGCTGTTTATGGCGCTGGTCGGCATGGGGGCCGCCGATGCGAACCGACGTAATTTTCAGGCGCTGGCGCGTCTGAGCGGCGATTTCCTTGACCGGCTACGCGGGCTGGATACGCTGCGCCTGTTTCATCGCGGCGCGGCGGAAACGCGTGCCATCGCCACCGCGTCGGAGGATTTCCGGCAGCGCACCATGGAGGTGCTGCGGCTGGCGTTTCTCTCTTCGGCGGTGCTGGAGTTTTTCGCTTCGATCTCTATCGCCGTCGTCGCCGTTTATTTTGGTTTCTCCTATCTGGGCGAGCTCGATTTCGGCCACTACGGTCACCAGGTGACACTGTTCGCTGGTTTCCTCGCGTTAATTCTGGCGCCGGAATTTTTTCAACCGCTGCGCGACCTCGGCGCTTTTTATCACGCCAAAGCGCAGGCGGTCGGCGCGGCTGACGCGCTGCATCATTTCCTTGCTTCTCACCCCACCCCGGCGTCCGCTGAAGGCGAACAGGCTTTGCCAGCCGACCAGCCTCTGCATATTGAGGCTGAGGGACTGATTATCACGGCGCCGGACGGCGCGCCGCTGGCCGGGCCGCTCGATTTCACGCTGCCGCCGGGCCGCCGGGTCGCGCTGGTCGGACAGAGCGGCGCGGGAAAAAGTTCGCTGATCAACGCGCTGCTGGGCTTTCTGCCCTATCAGGGATCCCTGCGCATCAACGGGCATGAGTTGCGCGATCTGCAGCGGCGCAGCTGGCATCACGTCGTCGCCTGGGTGGGACAAAACCCACACCTGCCGGGCGCGACGGTGCGGGATAACATCCTTAACGGTCAACAGGTTTCCGCAGCGCGACTGGAGGAAACGCTTGCGCTGGCGGGCGTAGCGGAATTTATTGCGCGCCTGCCGCAGGGGCTGGAGAGCGCTGTCGGCGATCAGAGCGCGGGTCTCTCCGTCGGTCAGGCGCAGCGCATCGCGGTGGCGCGCGCGCTGCTGAAGTCATGCCGCCTGCTACTGCTGGATGAGCCGGGCGCCAGCCTGGACGCCCGCAGCGAGCAGCATGTTATGCGGGCGCTGCGCACCGCGTCGCATCAGCAAACCACGCTAATGGTGACGCATCAGCTTACTGAGCTGGCGCAGTGGGATGAAATCTGGGTAATGCGCGACGGGCGGCTTGTTCAACGCGGCAGCTGGCAACAGCTGACTCAGCAGCAGGGACCCTTCGCCGCCCTGCTGAACCATCGTCAGGAGGAACAGGCATAATGATGACATTGCGACCTTTCCTGCGGCTCTGGCGCCGCCATTTCTGGCGCCTGGCGCTGGGCATCGTACTGGCTATCGTTACGCTGCTGGCCAGCACCGGGCTGCTGACCCTGTCCGGTTGGTTCCTCGCCGCCTCGTCGCTGGCGGGCGCGGCCGGCCTCTATAGCTTTAACTATATGTTGCCTGCGGCGGGCGTACGCGGCGCGGCCATCATACGCACCGTCGCGCGCTATTTTGAGCGGCTGGTCAGCCATGACGGCACCTTCCGGGTATTGCAGCATCTGCGCGTCTTTACCTTCAGTCGCCTGCTGCCGCTGGCGCCGGCGGGCGTCGCGCGCTTTCGTCAGGGCGACCTGCTTAACCGCTTTGTCGCCGATGTCGATACCCTTGACCATTTCTATCTGCGCATCATTTCGCCTTTTATCGGCGCGTTGATGGTCATTATTGTCGTGACCGTCGGTCTTAGCTGGCTCGACGGCGCGCTGGCGCTGACGCTGGGCGGGATTATGCTGCTGACGCTGCTACTGTTGCCGCCGCTGTTTTATCGTATCGGTCGTCCGGCTGGCGAAACCATCACCGCGCAGCGCGCGCGCTATCGTCTGCAGCTCACCCGCTGGCTCCAGGCGCAGGCGGAGCTTGCGCTGTATGGCGACGTCGAGGCAAGCCGTTCGCGGCTGGATGAAACGGAAGAAAACTGGCAGCGGGCGCAGCGTCGACAGGCGAGCCTGACGGGTCTGTCACAGGCGCTGCTGTTGCTGATCAGCGGCGCGACGGTGACGCTGCTGCTCTGGCTCAGCGCGAGCGGCGTTGGTCAATACACGCAGCCGGGCGCGCTGGTCGCCCTGTTCGTTTTCTGCGCGCTGGCGGCTTTCGAGGCGCTGGCGCCGGTAGGTGCGGCGTTCCTGCATCTCGGTCAGGTTATCGCTTCCGCCAGCCGTATCCAACAGATTATCGGCCAGCGCCCCGCCGTCGTTTTCCCTGAAGATAAGCGCGTTTCCCCCAGCGCTCACGGCGCATTGGTGATAACCGACGTGTCCTTCTCTTACCCCAACGCCGTGGCGCCGACGCTGCGTAATCTGTCGTTGACCGTTCAGCCCGGCGAAACCGTCGCGCTGCTGGGGCCGACCGGCTGCGGCAAAACGACGCTGTTGCAGCTGCTGACGCGCGCCTGGGACCCGCAGATGGGCGAAATTCGCCTGGCGGATATGCCGCTGAGCGCGTGGAGCGAGCCTGCGCTGCGCGCGGAGATTAGCGTGGTCAGCCAGCGCGTGCACCTGTTTAATCAGACGCTGCGCGATAATTTACTGCTGGCTGCGCCCGATAGCGGCGATGAAGCGCTGTGCGCGGTGCTGAAGCAGGTTGGGCTGGAGAAGTTGCTAAGCGGCAATGAAGGGCTAAACGCCTGGCTGGGCGAAGGCGGCCGCCAGCTCTCCGGCGGTGAATTGCGGCGTCTGGCGATCGCGCGTGCGCTGCTGCACAAGAGTCCGATAATGCTGCTTGACGAACCTACCGAAGGGTTGGATGCTGAAACGGAAAAACATATTCTGGCGCTGCTGGCGCGCCTCACCGCAGATAAAACGGTGATCGTGGTAACCCATCGCCTGCAGGGACTGAGTGAAGTCGACCGGATTTATGTGATGGATGAAGGTGAGATTATCGAGCAGGGAAGCCATCACGAATTGTTGTCAAAACGCGGCCGCTACTGGCATTTTCAGCAGCGAATTACGCTATAGTCATAGCTCTCGACACAGTGGGAACTCCAGAAATGCGACTGATTCAGCTCTCACGTGAATCGCTTAATTTTCCGCCGCCGGAAATGGCGCTGCGTGAACCTAACGGCCTGCTGGCGATGGGCGGCGACTTAAGCCCGGCGCGCCTGCTCAACGCTTATCACCGTGGCATTTTCCCCTGGTTTTCGCCGGGCGATCCGATTTTATGGTGGTCGCCCGATCCGCGCGCCGTCCTGTTGCCGGACGCCTTTCATTTCAGCCGCAGCATGAAACGCTTTCATCGCCGCTCGCCCTACTCCGTTACCATGAACCGCGCATTCGCCGAGGTGATCGAAGGCTGCGCCAGCGCACGCGATGAGGGAACCTGGATCACACCGGAAGTCAAACGCGCCTGGGGTCGCCTGTACGATCTGGGCCACGCCCACTCCGTCGAGGTCTGGTTTGAGGATGAGCTGGTCGGCGGCATGTATGGCCTGGCGCTGGGGCAGCTTTTCTGCGGCGAATCGATGTTCAGCCGCCGCGAAAACGCCTCTAAAACCGCGCTGCTGGTGTTTTGCCAACACTTTAAACAGCATGGCGGTCAGCTTATCGATTGTCAGGTGCTGAATCCGCATACCGCCTCTCTCGGCGCGAGAGAGATCCCGCGCATCGACTATTTGCTGGCGCTTAGCCGCCTGGCGCACGCGCCGGTTAGCGATGAATGCTGGCAGACCGACACGCTTTTCGCTGGTGGATAGATGTTTTACACGCAACCGTGATGAATGGTGGTATAATAGGGAAGTTTGGTATGTCGTCCGTTTATCGCGTCAGCGCATCGGAATTACCAGGCTGGGAATCACCACGCATCTCTGGAACTGTTATTTCTGGTTATGACCGGTTAACAGATTCTTAGCCGCTGTTCCCCCTCGCTAGCGTCACTGTCATCAGACGACGAAAGTTATGCTTGTATGCTGCGCTACAGGTGCATGCGGGCGTTGGTCTAATAACCAACTATTCTTTACATAATTCGTGGAATTCGGCATTATCTTGCCGGTTCAAAACTTGGAAGTCCACCCAGAGGATTCGATGGCCAAAGAAGACAATATTGAAATGCAGGGTACCGTACTTGATACGTTACCTAACACCATGTTCCGCGTGGAATTAGAAAACGGACACGTGGTTACCGCTCATATCTCCGGTAAAATGCGTAAAAACTATATCCGCATTCTGACGGGCGACAAAGTCACTGTTGAGCTGACCCCGTACGACCTGAGCAAAGGCCGCATTGTCTTCCGTAGTCGTTAATAGAAGTGCTGCGTTAATTGCGATATTAACGCCTGACTGATAAAAAAAGGCCGGATAATCCGGCCTTTCGCATTTCTGGCATTTACGCTTTTACGCTTGCCGGAAAAAGTAAAAAGGCCGGAAGCATCCGGCCTTTTGCTCTGCGCCGACTTAATGCACGGTGCCTTCCGTTTTGCGTTTTTCGGCGCTGACGAAATGGTAGGTCAGCTGGTTCTTCTCTTTATCGAGCGCCACCGAAACCGATCCCCCTTCCACCAGCGAACCGAACAGCAGCTCATTCGCCAACGGTTTCTTCAGGTTTTCCTGCACGGTGCGCGCCATCGGACGCGCGCCCATCGCTTTGTCATAACCTTTCTTCGCCAGCCATTCACGCGCTTCGTCGCTGACCTCCAGCGAAACGCCCTTGGCGTCCAGCTGCGCCTGCAATTCCACGATGAACTTATCCACCACCTGATGGATCACCTCAGCGGAGAGATGATCGAACCAGATAATATTGTCGAGGCGGTTACGGAACTCCGGCGTAAAGATCTTCTTGATCTCTTCCATCGCATCGGTGCTGTTATCCTGATGGATAAGGCCGATCGATTTACGCTCGGTTTCACGCACGCCGGCGTTGGTGGTCATCACCAGCACCACGTTGCGGAAATCCGCTTTGCGTCCGTTATTGTCCGTCAGCATGCCGTTATCCATCACTTGCAGCAGCAGGTTAAAGACATCAGGATGCGCCTTTTCAATCTCATCCAGTAGCACCACCGCGTGCGGATGCTTAATCACCGCATCCGTCAGCAGGCCGCCCTGGTCGAAGCCGACATAGCCCGGAGGCGCGCCGATCAGACGGCTAACGGTATGACGTTCCATATATTCGGACATATCAAAACGCAGCAGCTCGATGCCCAGCGCCTTCGCCAGCTGAACCGTAACCTCGGTTTTACCCACCCCGGTCGGACCGGCGAACAAGAATGAACCTACCGGCTTGCGCTCGTGGCCCAGACCCGCGCGGCTCATTTTGATCGCTTCGGTCAGCGCCTCGATGGCGTTGTCCTGCCCGAACACCAGCATTTTCAGCCGCTCGCCCAGGTTTTTCAGCGTATCGCGATCGGTCGCGGAGACGCTTTTCTCCGGGATACGGGCGATACGCGCCACGACCGATTCGATATCCGCTACGTTGACGGTTTTCTTACGCTTGCTGACCGGCATCAGTCGGCTGCGCGCGCCCGCCTCATCGATAACGTCGATCGCCTTATCAGGCAGATGACGATCGTTGATATATTTCACCGCCAGCTCCACCGCCGCACGCACCGCTTTCGCGGTATAGCGCACATCGTGATGCGCTTCGTACTTCGGCTTCAGTCCATTCAGGATCTGCACCGTTTCATCAATGCTCGGCTCGGTGATGTCGATTTTCTGGAAACGACGCGCCAGCGCGCGATCTTTCTCAAAAATGTTGCTGAATTCCTGATAGGTCGTGGAACCCATCACGCGAATCCGGCCGCTCGACAGCAGCGGTTTAATCAGGTTCGCGGCGTCGACCTGCCCGCCGGACGCGGCGCCGGCGCCGATGATAGTATGGATTTCATCGATAAACAGGATGCTGCTTTCATCCTGCTCCAGCTGTTTCAGCAGCGCTTTGAAGCGCTTTTCAAAATCGCCGCGGTATTTCGTACCGGCCAGCAGCGAACCGATATCCAGCGAATAGATGGTGCAGTCTTTCATCACTTCCGGCACGTCGCCCTGCACGATGCGCCAGGCGAGACCTTCAGCAATGGCGGTTTTACCGACGCCCGACTCTCCCACTAACAGCGGGTTGTTTTTGCGGCGGCGGCAGAGTACCTGAACCGTACGCTCCAGCTCTTTGTCGCGGCCGATCAGCGGATCGATACCGCCAACGCGAGCAAGCTGGTTAAGATTGGTGGTGAAGTTTTCCATACGCTCCTCCCCGCCTGCCTGCTCTTCGTTGATCTGATTTTCAGGCCCCTGCGACTGGCCCGGTTCATCTTTACGCGTGCCGTGGGAGATAAAGTTCACCACGTCGAGACGGCTGACTTCGTGCTTGCGCAGCAGATAGGCCGCCTGCGATTCTTGCTCGCTGAAAATAGCCACCAGCACATTCGCGCCGGACACTTCGCTGCGGCCGGACGACTGAACGTGGAAAACCGCGCGCTGCAATACCCGCTGAAAGCTGAGCGTTGGTTGCGTGTCGCGCTCTTCTTCCGTTACCGGCAGCACCGGAGTGGTTTGTTCGATGAAGGCTTCGAGCTCCTGACGCAGAGCCACAATATCCACCGTACAGGCTTCCAGTGCCTCTCTGGCCGACGGGTTACTGAGCAATGCCAGTAACAGATGCTCGACGGTCATAAATTCATGACGGTGCTCACGCGCTCTGGCGAAAGCCATGTTTAAACTGAGTTCCAGTTCTTGATTGAGCATTAGGCACCTCCCCCAATTATCGCCCTACAGTTCATGCCGGAATGGCACGACGCCGATCAGGCTTTTTCCAGCGTACACAGCAACGGATGCTCATGCTCTTTAGCATAGCGATTTACCTGCGCGACCTTGGTTTCCGCCACCTCGGCGGTAAACACGCCGCAAATCGCCTTACCCTGATAATGCACCTTGAGCATCAGTTGCGTTGCACGCTCAATATCATAAGAAAAGAACTTTTGCAGAACGTCAATAACAAATTCCATAGGTGTGTAATCGTCATTGTTGAGTATAACTTTATACATCGAAGGCGGCTTGAGACCTTCGCGCAGTTTCTCTTCTGCAAGATGTTCAAAGTTAAGCCAGTCGTTAGTGTTTCCCATAGTGTTCCGTCGTAATCTGTGTTGCGCGCTGGCACGAAAAGCCGCATGCCATATCATCAGTGTAACACGCGCGCCGTAGGGCTTCGCGCGGGTGAAAAAATATCCGCTCGCCAGAAGGCGCGACCGCTATCACAAAATTGAAAATAGCGTTAACTGCCTCAAACTTTGGCGATTTGATCAATATCCGACCCCGCCGATGGCTTGACGCTTCCCCCCGTTTCTCTACATTCTACAAGCTCAGGCTGATTGAGTTTTAAACAGCTCAATGCAGCTTCGCTACCTCACCTACACAGTAAAAAACGTCTTGCGAGGGAACCAGAAGTATGGAGAAGGGTACAGTTAAATGGTTCAACAACGCCAAAGGATTCGGCTTTATCTGCCCGATCGGCGGCGGCGATGATATCTTTGCCCATTATTCCTCAATCCAGATGGAGGGATACAGGACGCTCAAAGCCGGGCAACCCGTTCAGTTTGCTGTACATGAAGGGCCGAAAGGCAATCACGCCAGCCTTATTGTTCCACTGGAAGCGGCCGAAGGCATTCGGGCCTGAACCTGTGCTGACACATTCTGTACAACCCGACTAAAAAATGCCAGCCACGGATGCTGGCATTTTTATTACACACTATGGTTACGCTTTAAGGATGGGGGTAACGCGATTTATTTCAACCCTGCTCCGCTCTCTTTCGCCTGCGCCAACGCGCCGAACAGCATAAAAAGCTTACTGTGTCCCATCACGCGTTTTACGCTTTGACGACGGCGCGAGCCAAAGCATAGTTGTTGCGCGATTCTGCGCTACACCATTTGTGCCACGCGCGCTTAACGGCCTGACGGCGCCCATATTTTTCTTTTAGGGTATAGGCTGCGTAATAAAGAGAGCGGGCGCGAAAGCGAGCGTTCAGATTGTTGAAGATCTGCGGGAGGTCAGCAACAGCATGCGCCGCTGGAAAAACGCATGCTGAAGATTAGCGGCGTCCTGGTCACTACTGCCTGTCACCAGGGAGCCGTTTACTTAACGATTATTCGCCGCGCAGCGCGCGTGGGAACAGCAGATTATTTTCCAGGTGGATATGCTGCATCAAATCCTGGATAAAACGATCGATGCCGGTGTAAAGCGCGCGCCAGGTGGTGCAGGCGCCTTCCGGCGGCGTCAGATTATTGGTCAGCGCTTTGATCGTTTCTAACTGCTCGCCCGCCTCATTATGTTCCATCTCCATTACGGCGATCGGATCGCCCGCGTGCGAGCCGAAACCCTGCGCAATCATTGGAAACAGCACGCGCTCCTCTTTCATCATATGGCTGGTCAGATGCTGGTAAACTTCATCGATCACTTTCCCCAGGCCGCGCGGACAGGCGGGCTTTGCGCCATGAACGCGCTCCACTTTTTCCGCCATCGCGATCAGGTCAGGCAGCTGCTGGCGATGCTGATTATGATAACGCGCGATAATATGCTCAATCAGCGCGCCAAGCGGCGCGTCACGCCATTTTTCATCGCCGTTTTCCTGCTGCGTCAGCTGCTGTAACTCCTGCTCAATCTGGTCGATATCAAGGCCACGCCGCTCCGCCATCTCTCCCAGCGTACGCTTGCCGCCACAGCAGAAATCGAGATCGTATTTATGGAACACAGCGGTAGAACCGGGAATGGTAATGGCGATCTCGCCCAGAGACGTAGTGCGTAATGACATTGAATGACCCTCATGATGTATTTATAAGTTGCATTTTAAATGCATCTTTTGGCGCAAGCCAAACGCTTTTTTTCAACGTCTCAGAGAAAAAGCTCAAATGGAAACATCGGATGATTATTGTAACGCCAGGCTTTACGGCCCCTGGGTTTTTAGCTAGCGTGGTACACATCACATTTCTTTAAGGATTTTACAGGGATATGTACTCAGGATTGCTCATCATTCTTCTGCCTTTGGTTATTGGTTACTTACTGCCGCTGAAATCGCCTGGTCTGCAACGTCTGCTTAATCGTCTGCTGAGCTGGATGGTTTATATCATTCTCTTCTTTATGGGTATTAGCCTGGCGTTTCTTGACAACCTGGCGGCCAATTTGCTGGCGATTGTGCATATCGCCAGCGTTAGCGTCATTGCGATTCTGGCCTGCAACCTTATCGCGCTGCGCCTGCTGGAAAAGCGGCGTCCCTGGCGCCACCAGCATCACCAGGAAGCATTGCCTTCGCGGCTGCATATGGCGCTGGAGTCTCTGAAGCTGCTCGGTGTGGTGGTGCTGGGCTTTCTGCTCGGCTTAACCGGCTGGACGTTTTTGCATCATGCGACCGAGGCGAGCGAATACGCCCTGTTACTGCTTCTGTTCCTGGTGGGTCTGCAACTGCGCGGCAGCGGCATGACGCTGCGCCAGATCGTGCTGAACCGACGCGGCATGATCGTGGCGGCGGTGGTCTGTCTCAGCGCCTTTGTCGGCGGCATACTGGCGGCGCTGATGCTGGGCCTGCCGTTAACCACCGGCCTGGCGCTGGCCAGCGGCTACGGCTGGTATTCCCTTTCCGGCATCCTGATGACCGAAAGCTTTGGTCCGGTTATCGGCAGCGCCGCCTTTTTTAACGATCTGCTGCGCGAACTGTTGGCGATCATGCTGATTCCAGCACTGATTCGTCAGCACCGCTCCAGCGCGCTGGGCCTGTGCGGCGCCACGTCGATGGATTTTACCTTGCCCGTCCTGCAACGCGCCGGCGGCATTGAAATCGTGCCAGCCGCCATTGTGCATGGCTTTGCCCTCAGCCTGGCGGCGCCGGTGCTGATCGCCCTTTTCTCATCCTGATTAACGCGCGGCCTGTAACGGGCCGCCGCTTTCCCTTTTGCTTCAGATCAAATTGGTTGCAGTTAGTTAAGACTTTTCTTGCCAGCAGCCCTCGTCGATCTTTATAAGTTGCATGTGAAATACAACTTATAACGAGATGATACTATGTTCTGTATTCAATGTGAGCAAACAATAAGAACTCCTGCTGGCAACGGCTGCGCCTGGGCGCAGGGCATGTGCGGCAAAACCGCGCAAACTTCCGACCTGCAGGATCTGCTGATCGCTGTGCTGCAAAGCCTTTCCGCCTGGGCGTTGCATGCGCGCACGCAGGGGGTGATCGATCATGAAATCGACAGCTTTGCGCCACGCGGTTTCTTCTCCACGCTGACCAACGTCAACTTCGACTCTGATCGCATCATCGATTACGCCTTTCAGGCGCAGAGCTATCGCGACAGCCTGAAAGCGCGCTGCGCGCTGCTCGGTCTGACGCAGCCGGAGCATCCGCTGGCGGATATCACGCTGACCAGCAACGATGCGGAAATCCTGCAACAGCAGGCGCAGGCGTTCGCGCTCAACGCTGGCGACGATCATGAAGATATCGTCGGTCTGCGCCTGCTCTGCCTGTACGGCCTGAAAGGCGCCGCCGCCTATATGGAGCACGCCCACGTTCACGGCCGCTACGATAACGACATTTATAAGCAGTATCATCAGATTATGGCGTGGCTCGGCACCCGCCCGAACAATATTGAAGAGCTGCTGGCCGAAGCGATGCACATCGGTAAAATGAACTTCGCCATTATGGAGATGCTGGACGAAGCGCAGACCACCACCTACGGCGATCCGCAGCCGGTTCAGGTCAACGTGCGTCCGGTCGCTGGCAAAGCGATCCTGATCTCCGGCCACGATCTGAAAGATCTGCAGCTGCTGCTGGAGCAAACCGCCGGCACCGGCATCAACGTTTATACGCATGGCGAAATGCTGCCGGCCCACAGCTATCCTGGCCTGAATAAATACCCGCATCTGGTCGGCAACTACGGCAGCGGCTGGCAGAACCAGCAGACCGAGTTCGCCCGCTTCCCTGGCCCGATCGTGATGACCTCCAACTGCATTATCGATCCCACCGTCGGCGACTATCAGCAGCGCATCTGGACGCGCAGCATCGTCGGCTGGCCGGGCGTCAACCATCTTGACGGCGACGATTTCTCGCCGGTGATTGAACAGGCGCAGAACATGGCAGGCTTCCCGTGGGATGAAATTCCGCATCAGATTACCGTCGGCTTTGGCCGCCGCGTGCTGCTCGATTCCTGCGACGCCATTATCGACCTGGCGGTACAGAAAAAACTGCGCCACGTCTTCCTGGTCGGCGGCTGTGACGGTAGCCGTGACAAACGCAGCTACTATACCGATCTGGCGATGGCGGTGCCGAAAGATTGCCTGATCCTGACGCTCGCATGCGGCAAATACCGCTTCAACAAGCTCGATTTCGGCACGCTGGAAGGGCTGCCGCGTCTGCTTGACGTCGGCCAGTGCAACGACAGCTACTCCGCCATCGTGCTGGCAGTGAAGCTGGCGGAAAAACTGAACTGCGGCGTTAACGATCTGCCGCTGTCGCTGATCCTTTCCTGGTTTGAACAAAAAGCGATCGTGGTACTGCTGACCCTGCTGGCGCTCGGTGTGAAGAATATCCGTACCGGCCCGACCGCGCCGGCGTTCCTCACTGATAACCTGATCGCCATTCTGGAAAAAGAGTTCGGCCTGATCCCAGTCACCACTGCGGAAAACGATCTTGCCGCCATTCTGGGCACGGAGGAGTAAACCATGAACAGCACGACGCTTTGCCCCTGGCGCATGCAGGTGCATCACATTATTCAGGAAACGCCGGACGTCTGGACGCTGGCGCTGATTGACCACGATTTTTATCGCTGGCAGGCGGGCCAGTTCGCGCTGGTGCGCATCGGCAACAGTGATGAAGTGCGCGCTTATACGCTTTCTTCCACGCCGGGTCAGAGCCGCTTTATCACCCTGACCATTCGTCATATTGAACAGGGGAAAGGCTCCAGCTGGCTGACGCAGCAGGTTAAGCCGGGCGATTTCGTCTGGCTCTCCGATCCGCAGGGCAGCTTCAGCTGCGAGCAGCATCCCGCGTCGCACTACCTGCTGCTGGCCGCCGGCTGCGGCATTACGCCGGTAATGTCGATGGCGCGCTGGCTGCATCGCAATCGCCCGGAAACCGACGTGCAGCTGATCTACAGCGTACGCTCGCCGCGCGACGTGATCTTCGCCGCTGAGCTGCAACAGCTGAGCAGCTGGCTGAAGCTGACGATTATCGCCGAGCAGCAGCCGGAAGCGCAGATGCTCTCTGGCCGCCTGACGCCTGATATTCTGGCGCAGCGGGTGCCCGATATGGCGCGCCGCACGGTGATGATGTGCGGCCCGCAGCCTTATATGGATCTGGCGGAAAAAGCGGTGCGCGAACTGGGCGCCAGTCGGGTGCTGCGCGAGCAGTTTACCGCTGGCGTCTCCGACGAGGTGGCCGACAGCGGCGTGCGCTATCACCTGAGCAGCGCTTCGCAGCCGCTGAAAGGCGGCGCATTCCCGGCGGGCTGGTCGCTGCTGGCGGCGATGGAGCAGCATAAGCTGCCGGTGGAAGCGGTTTGCCGCGCCGGCGTTTGCGGCTGTTGTAAAACGCGCGTCACAAGCGGCGATTACCAGACCAGCAGCACCGTCGGCCTGACGGAGGAAGAGATCGCGGCGGGCTACGTGCTGGCCTGCAGCTGCCAGCCGGCGGGCGATATCGAGTTGGCCTGACGCCGCGGACATACCTCGTTTCACAGTGGCTCTACTGTTTCATCACGCGTTGACTAGACTTTTTAGCGTCTGAGTCTTGCCATCGGGATGATGGCCCACAACAGTAAGGAGCCACTATGAAGCACACCGTTGCCGCGCTGATTGCGCAAACGCTGGAAAGCGCGGGCGTCAAGCGTATCTGGGGAGTCACCGGAGATTCTCTTAACGGGCTGAGCGACAGCCTCAATCGTATGGGCACTATCGACTGGATGCCGACGCGTCATGAAGAGGTTGCCGCTTTCGCCGCTGGTGCCGAGGCGCAAATCAGCGGTCAACTGGCGGTTTGCGCCGGATCGTGCGGTCCTGGCAACCTCCATCTCATCAACGGGCTGTTCGACTGCCACCGCAATCATGTGCCGGTGTTGGCGATCGCCGCCCATATTCCCTCCAGTGAAATCGGCAGCGGCTACTTCCAGGAAACGCATCCTCAGGAGCTGTTCCGCGAATGCAGCCACTATTGCGAGCTGGTTTCCAACCCTGAACAGCTGCCGCAGGTGCTGGGCATCGCCATGCGTAAGGCGATCCTGAATCGCGGCGTCTCTGTCGTCGTGCTGCCGGGCGACGTCGCGCTGAAGCCTGCGCCGGAAGAAGCCTCCTCCTCCTGGTATCCGCCGCAGCAGCCGGTTATGCAGCCGCCGGAAAGCGAGCTGGATAAGCTGGCGGCGCTGCTGAACGACGCGGAAAACATAACTTTGATGTGCGGCAGCGGCTGCGCGGGCGCGCATCAGCAGGTGGTCGAGCTGGCCGCCGCGCTGAAGGCGCCGGTGGTACATGCGCTGCGCGGCAAAGAGCATATCGAATATGACAATCCTTACAGCGTAGGAATGACCGGCCTGATCGGTTTCTCCTCTGGTTACCACGCGATGATGAACGCCGATACGCTGCTGCTGCTCGGCACCCAGTTCCCCTATCGCGCCTTTTACCCCACCAAAGCGAAAATTATTCAGCTGGATATCAACCCCGGCAGCATCGGCGCGCACTGTCATGTCGATATGGCGCTGGTGGGCGATGTCAAAGCGACGCTGAACGCGCTGCTGCCGCGCCTGCGAACCAAAACCGACCGCGCCTTTCTTGATAACGCGCTGGCGCACTACGCCGATGCGCGTAAAGGGCTGGACGAGCTGGCGAAGCCCAACGATAAGCAGCCGATCCATCCGCAGTACCTGGCGCAGCGGCTGAGCGACTTCGCCAGCGAAGACGCCATCTTCACCTGCGACGTCGGCACGCCGACTGTCTGGGCGGCGCGCTATCTGAAGATGAACGGCAAGCGGCGTTTGCTGGGATCGTTTAACCACGGTTCGATGGCCAACGCAATGCCGCAGGCGCTGGGCGCGCAGGCATTGGATACACGACGCCAGGTGGTGGCGATGTGCGGCGACGGCGGCTTCAGCATGCTGATGGGCGATTTTATCTCGGTGGCGCAGCTGAAACTGCCGGTGAAGCTGGTGGTGTTCAACAACAGCGTGCTGGGCTTCGTGGCCATGGAGATGAAAGCGGGCGGCTACCTGACCGACGGCACCGATCTGCAAAATCCTGACTTTGCTGCTATCGCCGCCGCCTGCGGGGTGAAGGGCATTCGGGTGGAGAAAGCGTCCGATCTCGACGGCGCGATTCAGGAGGCGTTCGCCCATGACGGTCCGGTACTGCTGGACGTCATTACCGCGAAAGAGGAGCTGGCGATGCCGCCGCAGATCAAAATGGAGCAGGCGAAAGGCTTCAGCCTCTATATGTTGCGCGCCATCATTAACGGCCGCGGCGACGAAGTCGTCGAGCTGGCAAAAACCAACTGGCTGCGGTAAAACAGAATCCCCCCTGTACGCGGGCGCCGGGCGCCCGTTTTTTTGAGGAGCATCCTGTTGATAGATTTACGCAGTGATACGGTCACCCGTCCGTCGCCGGCCATGCTGTCGGCAATGGTTTCCGCCCGCACCGGCGATGATGTCTATGGCGACGATCCCACCGTCAACGCGCTGGAAGCGGAGGCGGCCCGTCTGAGCGGCAAAGCGGCCGCGCTGTTTCTGCCTACCGGCACCCAGGCGAACCTTGTCGCCCTGCTCTCGCACTGCGAGCGCGGCGAGGAATATATCGTCGGCCAGCAGGCGCATAACTATAAATATGAAGCGGGCGGCGCGGCGGTGCTGGGCAGCATTCAGCCGCAGCCGATCGAAGCGGCGGAAGACGGCACGCTGCCGCTGGAAAAGGTGGCCGCCTTTATCAAGCCTGACGATATACATTTTGCGCGCACGCGTCTGCTGAGCCTGGAAAACACATTCGGCGGCAAGGTATTGCCGGTCGACTATCTGGCTGAGGCGTATCGCTTCACGCGCGAGCGTCAGCTGGCGCTGCATATCGACGGCGCGCGCATCTTCAACGCCGCCGTGGCGCTGGAACTGCCGCTGGAAGCGCTCTCCCGCTACTGCGATACGCTGACCATCTGCCTGTCGAAAGGGCTGGGCGCGCCGGTCGGCTCGCTGCTGTGCGGCGACGACGCGTACATTCAGCGCGCGCGCCGCTGGCGTAAAATGACCGGCGGCGGCATGCGTCAGGCGGGCATTCTGGCGGCGGCGGGGCTTTACGCGCTGGAGAATAACGTGATGCGTCTGAAAGAGGATCACGACAACGCCCGATGGCTGGCGGAGCAGCTCAGCGCGCTGGGCCTGTCGGTCAGCCAGCACACCAATATGGTGTTCGCGCAGCTGCCGCCGGAGCAGGCGGCCCCGCTGAAAGCCTGGATGCAGGCGCGTAATATTCTGATCTCGGCGGCGCCGGTAACGCGTCTGGTCACCCATATGGATGTCGACCGCGCAGCGCTGCAATGGGTAGTCAGTCAGTGGAAGGACTTTCTCGCGGCACAGTAACGCGCCGCGACCTCAGCGTCCATACTTCTCCACCAGCGCCTGGGCGATCGCCAGCGTTTCCGCATCGGCCAGTCCACGATAATCGGCGGGCCGAAAATGCATCTGAAAGGCGGCAATCACCTTTTGCCGCTGTTCCGGCGTCGACGCCGCGTCGACCTCATAGCCATAGCGTTTCAGCAGACCAAGCTGCGCAATCTGATCGACCGGCGCATCAGGATCGCGTCCGCGCAACAGCTCGGCGACCCGCGCGCCGTCCGGCCAAGCGCCGATGCCCTGCGCCGCCAGCTGCGCCCAGGGAAACAGCGGTCCGGGATCTTGCTTGCGCTGCGGCGCGATATCGCTGTGGCCGACGATATTTTGCGGCTTTACATCATAGCGATGGATTAAATCTTCCAGCAGCGGCAGCAGCGCGGCGATCTGGCCCGACGGGTAAGGATAAAATTGCCGTCCCTGCGGCGTATTACGGTAGCCGGGGTTAACCAGCTCGATGCCGATAGAGGTATCATTCAGCCGCGTGGCGCCGCGCCAGTAGCTGACGCCAGCGTGCCAGGCGAGCTGCTTTTCCGGCACCAGTTGCCAGATCAGCGGCGTGCCGCGATACTGTGGCGGACGAGCCGGGATCAGATAGTGAACGCTGACCTCTTTATCCGTCAGCGTCGCCAGCGAGGTGGAAAACGCCTCGGCGGTATAGTGAATAACGATGCTCTTTACGCGCGGCCTTGCGCCCAACGCGGCGTGCCGCGTATCTACGCTGTAACCCTGGCGCTGTTCCAGGCCCGATGTGCCGCATCCACATAGCAGCAGCGCCAACAGCAGCAGCCAACCGCGTGCGATCACTGCGTTTTTACCGCCGTGCCGCTCACGCTGACCATCAACATGCTGCTGTCTTTACCGACGGTTTCATAATCGATGTCGATGCCGACCACCGCATTGGCGCCCAGCGCTTTCGCCTGCTCTTCCATCTCTTCAAACGCCAGCTGACGCGCCTTGCGCAGCTCTTTTTCATAGGCGCCGGAGCGGCCGCCAACGATATCGCGGATGCCGGCAAAAAAATCGCGGAAGATGTTAGCGCCGAGAATCGCCTCGCCGGTGACCACGCCGCAATATTCCGTGATCGTTTCGCCTTCGAGTCCGGGGGTGGTGGTTAATTTCATGCTTTTCTCCTTTTCCGATTCAGCGACAGTTTAACCCGTGCGGCTAAAAAGCGCGGCTATACTTTATGATAAAACAAAGCCTTGCCCGATAACCATAAGGAAAATGAGATGAAAAACAAAGCGTTTGCCGCGCTACTGCCGGCCGCCCTGCTGCTGAGCGCCTGTACTACCGTGGAGCCGGCCTATAAGGATATCGGCACGCGTGCGGCTCCTTGCGTAGAGGGTGGGCCGGATACCGTGGCGCAAAAATTTTACGATCTGCGCATCGCGCAGCCGACGCAGGGTCTGCCGGACAGCCAACTGCTGGCGCGCTACCGCCCTTACCTGAGCGAAAAACTTTACCAGATCCTGCTGCGCGCCAGCGCGAAAAGCGATCGACCGGCGGAATGGCGTCAGGGCGATCTCTTCTCCAGCCTGGCGCAGGGACCCACCAAAGCGGAAGTCGCCGACGCGTCGACGATTCCCAATACCGACGCGCGCAATATCCCCCTGCGCGTCAGCCTGACGCGTGAGGGCGAGAAAAGCGTCAGCTGGCAGGATGAAGTGCTGATGGTGCGCGAAGGCACCTGCTGGACGCTGGACGACGTGCGCTACGTCGCCGACTGGCAGCGTCCCGGCGGCGGCACCCTGACCCAGCTGCTGGAAAAATAAACTCTTTTGCAGCGTCGTCGCCCGGCGGCGCTGCGGTTATCACAAAAAGAGAGAAATCTTCCCACGTATTCACCGCCCGCTCCGCACATGACGAGATTTTGTGCTAGCCTTTAGGCATTCCACGTCTCATTAATAAATTTTAACGCACGATGATTGCATAACTATTCTGTCGACGTTAAGATTTGCGGCATCAATTGCTATTCATTTTCAGCGCATGAGTATTCAACTAAACGGTATTAATTGCTTTTACGGCGCCCAGCAGGCGCTGTTCGATATTCAGCTAACGTGCCCGGAAGGCGAAACGCTGGTGCTGCTGGGCCCCAGCGGCGCCGGGAAAAGTTCGCTCCTGCGCGTGCTGAACCTGCTGGAGATGCCGCGCTCCGGCACCTTAAGCATCGCCGGCCACCATTTCGACTTCAGTAAAAAGCCGGGCGACAGCGCGATCCGTGAGCTGCGGCAGAATGTCGGCATGGTCTTTCAGCAATATAATCTCTGGCCGCATCTGACGGTGAAGCAGAACCTGATCGAAGCGCCCTGCCGCGTGCTGGGGCTGGAGAAAGATCGCGCCCACGCGCGCGCCGATAAACTGCTGGAACGCCTGCGCCTGACGCCTCACGCCGATCGTTTTCCGTTACAGCTTTCCGGCGGCCAGCAGCAGCGCGTCGCTATCGCGCGCGCGCTGATGATGGAGCCGGCGGTGCTGCTGTTCGATGAGCCTACCGCGGCGCTTGACCCGGAAATCACCGCGCAGATTGTCAGCATTATTCGCGAGCTGGCGCAAACCAATATCACTCAGGTTATCGTCACCCATGAAGTCGAAGTGGCCCGCAAAACGGCAAGCCGCGTCGTCTATATGGAAAATGGCTATATCGTTGAACAGGGTGACGCCAGCCGTTTTACACAGCCGCAAACCGATGCGTTTGCTAACTATCTCTCGCACTGAGTAAGGCCATAAAGATGAAAAAACTTGTTCTTGCTGCCCTGTTAGCCGGCATCAGCCTGAGCGCCTCCGCCGCGGAGACGATCCGTTTCGCCACCGAAGCCTCCTACCCTCCGTTTGAGTTTGTTGACGCCAACAATAAGATCATGGGCTTCGACGTCGATCTGGCCAACGCGCTGTGCAAAGAGATGAACGCGACCTGCACCTTCACCAATCAGGCGTTCGACAGCCTGATCCCCAGCCTGAAGTTCCGCCGCTTCGATGCGGTGATGGCGGGTATGGATATCACGCCGGAGCGTGAAAAACAGGTGCTGTTCAGCAAGCCTTATTATGAAAACTCCGCGCTGTTTATCGCGCAAAAAGGAAAAGTGGCGGATGTCGCCGCGCTGAAAGGCAAACGCGTCGGGGTGCAAAACGGCACCACGCATCAGAAATACCTGACTGACAAGCAGAGCGACATCACTACCGTGCCTTACGACAGCTATCAGAACGCGATTCTCGATCTGAAAAACGGCCGCATCGAAGCGGTGTTCGGCGATACGGCGGTCGTCAACGAGTGGCTGAAGCAGAACCCGAACCTGACGGCGGTCGGCGACAAGGTGACCGACAAAGCCTACTTCGGCACCGGTCTCGGCATTGCGGTGCGTCAGGGTAACAACGCGTTGCAGGAAAAATTTAACGCCGCGCTGGATAAAGTGAAAGCTGACGGCACTTACAAAACCATCTATAACAAATGGTTTCAGCAGTAATTAGATGAACGAATTACTTCCACTCGCAAGCGCCGCCGGGATGACCGTCGGCCTTGCCGTTTGCGCGCTGATCCTCGGCCTGCTGTTGGCGATGCTGTTTGCCGGCTGGGAATCGGTGCGTCTGCGTCCGGTCGCCTGGGTCGGCACCGGTCTGGTGACGCTGCTGCGCGGCCTGCCGGAAATTCTGGTGGTGCTGTTTATCTATTTCGGCGCCTCGCAACTGCTGCTGCTGCTCTCCGACGGCTTCACGATTAACCTCGGCCTGTTTACGCTGCCGGTGCAGATGCAGATCGACAACTTCGACGTCAGTCCCTTTCTGTGCGGCGTGATCGCGCTTGCCATCCTCTATTCCGCCTACGCCTCGCAGACGCTGCGCGGCGCGCTGAAGGCGGTGCCGGTTGGACAGTGGGAATCGGGTCAGGCGCTGGGCATGAAAAAGTCGGCCATCTTTTTCCGGCTGATTATGCCGCAGATGTGGCGTCACGCCCTGCCGGGGCTGGGCAATCAGTGGCTGGTGCTGCTGAAGGATACCGCGCTGGTTTCGCTGATCAGCGTTAACGATCTGATGCTGCAAACCCGCAGTATCGCCACCCGCACCCAGGAGCCTTTTACCTGGTATCTGCTGGCGGCGGCAATCTATCTGCTGATTACGTTGCTGAGCCAGGCGGTGCTGAAGCGCATTGAACTGCGGACCACCCGCTTCGAACGGGGGAACAGCTGATGCTCGACTATTTGCCTGAGTTGCTTAAAGGGCTGCAAACCAGCCTGACGCTCACCGTGGCCTCGCTGGTGGCGGCGCTGGTGCTCTCCCTGCTGTTCACCATGGTGCTGTCGCTGAAAACGCCGGTGGTCAGCCAGCTGGTAAGAGGCTATATCACTCTGTTTACCGGCACGCCGCTGCTGGTGCAGATCTTCCTGATCTACTACGGACCGGGACAGTTTCCTTCGATCCAGAAGATCGACTGGCTGTGGCAGCTGCTTTCGCAGCCCTGGCTCTGCGCCCTGCTGGCGCTGTCGTTAAACAGCGCCGCCTATACCACCCAACTGTTTTACGGCGCGGTGCGCGCTATTCCCGCCGGTCAATGGCAGTCTTGCGCCGCGCTAGGCATGACGCGCCGCGACACAATGCGCATTCTGCTGCCTTACGCCTTTAAGCGCGCCCTCTCTTCCTATTCCAACGAGGTGGTGCTGGTGTTTAAGAGCACCTCGCTGGCCTATACCATCACGCTGATGGAGGTAATGGGCCACGGTCAGCTGCTCTACGGCCGCACCTATGATGTGATGGTGTTCGCCGCCGCCGGATTGATTTATCTGTGCGTCAACGGCCTGCTGACGCTGCTGATGCGTCTGATTGAACATCGTGCGCTGGCGTTTGAACGACGCAACTGATTACAGCGGTGATAAAAACGGTAAG
>NZ_JANION010000214.1:0-10993 GCF_024610815.1 Mixta sp. | reverse complement strand
ATAAAAACAGCGCGCGCGCCATCAGCCGCTTCAAAACCATCCTGAAAGGGCTGGCGCGAGGCAAGCTCCGAACGCTGCCGGCAATGAATTTCAAAAAATATGGCTATAGCGCCAAAAATCTCTCTCTGCCCGCGATTGTCGCCGCCAATAAAAAGACCTATGAAGCGGATCTCTTCATCGCGCACTTTGGTCCGGCCGGGGTGCTGGCCAACAAGCTGCGCAAGCTGGGCGTGCTGAAAGGAGAGCTTGCGACCATTTTCCATGGTTACGATATCTCCACCCACCGTATTCTGCGAACCTACAGCGACGATTACAAAGAGCTGTTTCGCGACAGTAAATTTATCCTGCCTATCAGTAAGCTGTGGGCGGAAAAGATCCGCGCGCTGGGCGGCGATCCCGCACGTACCCACATTATGCGCGTTGGCATTGATACCGATAATTTCCATTTCCGTCCGGCAAAGCCGATCGGGTCGCCGATTCAGCTGCTGACTATCGCGCGTCTCACCGACAAAAAAGGGATTTTCACCTCGCTGGAAGCCTGCCGCATTTTGAAAGAACGCGGCTATCAGTTTACCTATAACGTGCTGGGCAACGGCCCGCAGCGCGACGAAGTCGAACAAACTATCGCCCGCTACGGTCTGCAACAGAATGTTATTCTGCACGGTTTCCAGTCGCCGCAGGTGATAAATGACTTCCTGCAAAAATCGGACATTTTCATGTTGCCTTCCCAGACGGCGGAAGATGGCGATATGGAAGGCGTGCCGGTCGCGCTGATGGAAGCGATGGCGCGCGGCATCCCCGTGATTTCCACCTGGCACAGCGGGATACCTGAGCTGGTTGAAGATGGTCGAAATGGCTGGCTAATCAAAGAAAAAGACGCCGCCGGACTGGCTGACGTGATTGCGAAAATTGTTGATGAAAAGCCCGATTTAACGCCAATGCTGCAGGCCGCGCGTCGTAAGGTTGAGCAGGAGTTTGATAAAAATAAATCTTACGACAGCCTGATCAGGTTAATCAGCGGTCAACTGCATGCCTGAGAGCGCAAGCACGTTGGTAACAGGTTAAAAGAGCTTTAGAGAGATCATGATGTCTATGGAACGCTTAGTCAGCATACTGATTCCGGTATACAACTGCGAAAAGTTTATCGAAAAAACGCTGCTTTCGATTATTGAACAGAGTTACAAAAATATTGAAATCGTCATTGTTGACGACTGCTCGACGGATAGCACCCTGCAACGGGTGTACAACCTGCGGGATCGCTATCCGCAGGTGCGTTTCGTTATCCAAAAGAATCAGCCTAACCTTGGCGTGTCAGCGACCCGCAACCGTCTGGTCGCCGCTGCCAGCGGTGATTATATCGCTTTCCTCGATTCTGATGATTATCTGGAAAGCAATATGATTGAGGCGCTGGTCACCACGCTGGAAAGTCAGCAGGTAGATGTTTCGCAGTGTCTTTACTTTTATGAAAGCGAAGACGGTGCGATGAAAAAGGTTACTAACCACTACGCGCCATCCGGCACGCTGACCGGCAAGCAGGCGTTAATCGCCATGCTTGAGGGGGATATACCGGGCTTTCTATGGAACAAACTCTTTAAGCGTGAGCTGTTTGACGGCATCGCGTTTGATGAAAAGAAAATCATCTTTGAAGATTATGAAGTGCTGATACTTATCTTTAATAAGAATATTACTATGGCCTTCACTTCAGAGCCTCTCTACCATTATATCCAACGGCCACAATCGCTTACCAAGAAGTCATGGGATAAAGCAACCATGCGTCTGGATTACCTGCCGCTCACCGATCAGCTGACAGGCAGGGCATGGAGCAATAAGGAAGAGCGTAAAATTTTTCTGCGTCATAAATATTCGGTTATCGCGCGCGTGGCGTTTATGGCGGTTTCACGCGCCGTCAGTTTTTCCGCTGCCGTGCAGGCAATTAAAAAATGCCGTTCGCATCTTTCATTCCGTGAGTTTTACTCTGTATCGCCTACGTTAAATAAAAAAATTAATATCCTTAATGTCATGCTGTTCACGTCACCCTATATGTTGGTTTTATTAGGTCGTATGGGTAAGCATATTCTGAAAAGAGGATAAGTTTACCTGCTGGCAAAAAGGGTGAAGATATCTGTCGATAAGGATGTAGTAGCCTTTTAACATTTTTAACCTTGGTGATTATTTAGGAGAAAAGAGTGAAAGTTCATTATTATAAAACAGCCGCAGGCAATTTCGGCGACGATTTAAATGAATGGCTGTGGCACGATTTATTACCAGGGGTTTTTGATGATAACGAAGAGTGCCGCTTTGCCGGCATCGGTACGATTATCAGCTCCGCGCTGCCGCCCGCTAAAAAATGGATCGTATTCAGTAGCGGCGTCGGTTATGGCGTGCCGCCCGCTAACTTCGGCAATGAAAGCTGGAATATTCTCAGCGTGCGTGGCCCGCTGACGGCGCATGTCCTGGGCCTGCCGAAAGAAAAAGCGATTACCGACGGCGCCGCGCTGCTCAGTACGCTGCCGGAATTCCAACCTGTTCCCGAAGCCGAGCGTAAGGGCGTTATTTTTATCCCCCATCATGACGCGCTGAAAACCGGTCAATGGGAAGAAGCCTGTCGTCGCGCCGGGGTGGAGTACATCAGCCCGCAGGGCGACGCCAAAACCATTATCAACCGCATCCGTCATGCGAAACTGATCCTGGCGGATGCGATGCATGCGGCGATCATCGCCGATGCGATGCGGGTGCCGTGGGTGCCGCTGGTGAGCTCCAGTCAGATCAACACCTTTAAATGGCTCGACTGGACGCAGACCATCAACCAGCATTATCAGCCGCTGGTGCTGGGCAGCAGCTCATTCCGCGAATCGATGCGTAATAAAACCCTGGCGCTCTATGGGGAAAATTACCATCTGAAAAACGCCGACGTTGATTACGCCATTAAGGAATTCATTCGCGTACGTAAACAGAAGAGCACGCCGTGGTGGCCGCACTATCTGAAATACACGCGTTACTTCTCGCATGAAGTGCCTGACCGTCTGTTTACCGGTGCGGAAACACGCTTCAATATGAAATGGAACGACCGCTATATCGATCAGGCAGCGGCGAAGCTGCGTCAGGCGGCTCAGCTGGGCGGTCAGCGCAGCGACGACAGCGTGTTTTACGAGAACGTGGAAAAACTACAGGAGCGGTTGCGCCAGGTTGAACTTATCGCCCGCGCGTAATGTTGAAATATTCCACTCGTCAGGACATCACAGTGAGAAAACAGTCAGATAAACCTACGCCTAAAGGCAGTATCGCTTCTGGGGCGGTTTGGTCGATACTCGATAACGTCGCTGCGCAGGGGATAACGTTCGTTATTTTTCTGGTGCTGGCGCGTTTACTCGATCCGCATCTCTACGGCATGCTCAGCGTCTCCATTTTGATCACTCAGCTGTTCAGAACGGTGATTTTTGAAAGTATCGCCACGTCGATCATACGTAAACATGAGCCGACTGACGAAGACTTCAATACGGCTTTTTTGAGCTGCTGTATTTTTGCCGTGCCGGCATTTCTTATTGTCTTCTTTTCCGCCAACATCCTTGAAAATATGATGCATATCCACGGACTTGGCGATGTGATCCGTGGGACCAGCGTGATTATTCTGGTCAGCGGGCTGAGCAAAGTGCATGAAGCCTGGCTGACGCATCGTCTGCTGTTCCGCTCATTGGCGATTCGTTCGATCACCTCTATCGGTTTGGGCGGCATCGTGGGGGTTTATCTCGCCTGGAAAGGAATGGGCATCACCAGTCTGGTGATGCAGCAGGTGGTGACCTCGGTCGTGGCGACGATAACGCTGTGGCTGGCGACGCCCTGGAAGCCGCGCCTGCGTTTTTCCATGGCGTCATTTAAAGAGTCGATGCGCTTTTCGCGCCATGTCGCGCTAAGCGGCATGACTAACTTCGCTAACCAGAACAGTGATATTTTCTTTATCACCTATTATCTGGGTAGCGCGGCGGCAGGGGTTTACTCGGCGGGCAAACGTATCGTCAACACGCTGAATACCGTTATGGCGACGGCATTGATGCGCGTTTCGCTGCCTGCGTTTTCCCGCGTGAAAAATCAGCTGGATGAGTTCAAGTCGCACTATCTGAATGCGACGTTCTTTACCATCCTGCTGACGGCGCCTGCCTTTATCGGCCTTTGCTATCTGTCGCATGATGTTACCTGGCTGCTGCTGGGGCAGAAATGGATGGCGTCGGTGCCGGTTATGCAGATTGTCAGCGCGACCGGGTTTATCGTCTCTATCGGCTATTACAACCATACCGTTATGTTTGCCCGCGATCGTCCAGACTGGCAGTCGCGCCTGACGCTGCTCTATGCGGTCACCAACATTACCGTTTTCTTTATTTTTGTCCGCTACGGGCTGGTGGCGATGGCGCTCTCCTATTCGCTGCGTACGTTACTGCTTTATCCGGTCTCGGCCTGGTGTGCGCTAACGCTGCTTAATGTGACGTGGAAAGAGTATCTGGCGCAGATAACCAGCCCGATTATTGGCTCGCTGGTGATGTGTCTGGGGCTGTTTGCCATGGACAGCGCGCTGGGGCTGAAAACCGGATGGGAAAAGCTGCTGCTGGATATCGCCGCTGGCGCGGTTATCTATGGCCTTTATGTGCTCATATTTATCCCGCGGCATAAGTTGGCAATCTTTTCTAACGCCGTCGCGATGGTGAGAAATCGCAAGAAACCTGCCTGATAAAAAAAAGCCTCAGCGTAAAAGCTGAGGCTTTTTTACTATGCGGGCTTCACCTGCTTCTGCGTGGCCAGATTGAGCCAGGGAGAGTCAGGATTATCGCCCAACGCCACCCACACGGAATTATTGTTTACCGACACATTCTTACCGGCATATTTATTACGCTGGTTAAGCTGCGATTGGGCTGAGGCAAGCTGTTCGCTGCTGTAGGTAAAGTTGCTGGTAATGCCGATATTATTCTGCACGCTCCAGGCGATATCAGGCGAGGCGCCGTTGCTATAGGCGATGGGCATTTGATTACCCGACAATACGGTGTTATCGCTAATGGTCAATGACTTCGTGATGCCGCTCAGGTTAGCGAAGCGTCCTTCACCGCTCACCTGCGTGTTTTTAATGCTCAGGTTATCCAGATTTGGCAGTTTAAACGCGGTGCTGACGTTAAGATAGGTATCGCCGTTTACCGTAACGGTGCCGCCTTTGCCGCGCGCCATTTCTAATCCGGTGCCTTCGCCATTCAGTTCGTGATAGCTATTGTTACTGGAAATAAACACGTTTGGATTAGCTGTGATTAACGCCACACGTGCGAAGCCGCGCGTATCAAGATTGTTAATGCGGAAGCTTTTCGGCTGATTCAGGAACAGGGCGGTGTTGGTGCGTGCGCCTTCATTAATCATGCTGCCGGAAAGGGTTACGTCGTGATCGCCAGTCTGGGTGGCGATAGCAAAGCCATAGGCTTTCGTGCCTTTGGCGATCAGCACCGTACTGTCGATATTTACGCCTTCATTAAAGTTAACCACCGCGATCGCCGCTTTGATAGGGCGCCAGGCATTGCCGTTCAGGATATCCGGGCTGTTGCTGTAGCGAATAGTATTTTTAACGTTGATGTTTTTGCACTGAATGTAGGCTTCACCCCACCAGGTAGCGCCGCCCATCGAGATATTGCCAATCGATACGCCGCCAATAATGTTTTCCATCGCAAAGTGGCGCCGGAAGCTGCCCTTCGCCATATTGTTGGCCATGATGATATCTTTATGGTCAAAATCGCGCAGATGCTTGCGCGCTCCAGGCAGCCCTTCAGCATGGAACGCCAGACGCGCATCCTCGCCTGCTTTGCAGTAAGCGTGGTTGCCGGTCATGATCGTGCCGGAACCCCAAATGGTGACGGCGTCGCCGCGATCTTCGCCCAGCTTGGAGTGCAGATCGCGCATGCCGGTGCCGGCGCCCAGGCACTCTAAAAACCAGTTATCGATAATCTTGGTGCCGTAGGCGCCGAAGCCAGCTGGCGCAATCACCGACTGCAACATACGATAAAAATAGCAGTTCGCCACCTGGCAGTAATTGGCGGAAATCATTAATCCACCCTGACGGCCGCCGGTTTCGCTTTTCAGTAGCATCGGGTTATCAAATACCATGCCGTGTATTTGGGTGGCGTCAGCTTTCAGCTCCAGCAAAAATTCATTACCCATATTTCCCAGCGGGGTAATGATGCCGTTTCCCCGGCCTTCGATGATTTGGTTTTTTAACGTTAGCTTGACCGATTTATTAATGCTCACCGGCGTGTCGATAGTAAGGTATTTCTTATCTTCGACCAGTTGTTGAAACGCGGCGTAATTATCTACCGGGCCGTTGCCGTTACGGCTGTCGCTACGGATTTTCGCCCAGGAAGTTGATGCATGGTCGAGAATAATGCCGGGCGCGCCGTCAATTTTCCCCGCGGCGCCGCCTGCTGCCGGGGAGGGCGCGGCGGCGGCGTTCGCCCGCGTCAGGCTGCCTATCGTGCCGACGGCGGCCGCAGAGACCAGAATTTTAGTCAGCGCCTTACGTCGTGAGGTGATGCGTTCTTCACTGGCTTTTTCATTAGTGCTCATTTCTGACCCTTATAAGAATGATTACGCCAAATTGCATTATTCATTACGGCATGGTAAATGGAAGATGTAATATTTAAAATCAGATAAAAGAAAACGCTTTCTTACATTTGCGCGCATGCGACAATGCTTATCAGATTAATCTCAGCGAATAAAGCTTGCCGTAATTAATAAAATTGTTTAGATCGTTTTCTATTAATTTCTACCGCAGATGTTCACGCCCGATGGATTAATTATTGCAATTGCCTACCTTAACGCGTTTTTTGTTTTTACTTCATCAGCTTTTTCCTGGCAGGAAAATTTTCAGAATAAGATTATACTTGACGATCATGCATTTATTGCATAATCGCGTAATGTCTTCACATCATTATATGGAAAAAATATGACCAAGCTTAAAGCAGTTATCCCCGTTGCGGGTCTCGGTATGCATATGCTCCCTGCTACAAAAGCCATTCCTAAAGAGATGCTGCCTATCGTTGACAAGCCGATGATTCAGTACATCGTTGATGAAATCGTCAAGTCGGGCATCAAGGAAATCGTGCTGGTCACTCATGCGTCCAAAAATGCCGTTGAAAACCATTTCGATACGACGTATGAGCTGGAAGCGCTGCTGGAACAGCGCGTGAAGCGTCAGCTGCTGAGCGAAGTGCAGTCTATCTGTCCGCCGGGCGTAACTATCATGAACGTGCGCCAGGCGCAACCGTTGGGTCTGGGCCACTCCGTACTTTGCGCCCGTCCTATGATCGGCGACAATCCTTTTGTGGTTGTGTTGCCGGACGTCATCATGGATGATTCCACCGCCGACCACCTGCGTTATAATCTCGCCGCAATGGTCGCGCGCTTTGAAGAAACCGGCCACAGTCAGGTGCTGGCGAAGCATATGCCAGGCGCCGATCTGTCTGAATACTCTGCAATTTCGACGAAAGAACCGCTGGAAAACGAAGGCAGCGTCAGCACCATCACCAGCTTTATCGAAAAACCGGAGCATCCTGAACAGCTCGATTCCGACCTGGCGGCGGTAGGTCGCTATGTACTGTCTGCGGATATCTGGGCTGAACTGGAAAAAACCGAGCCGGGCGCATGGGGCCGTATCCAGCTGACGGATGCGATCGCCAGCCTGAGTAAAAAACAGCCGGTTGACGCCTGCCTGATGACGGGCAACAGCTTCGACTGCGGCCGTAAGCTGGGTTATATGCAGGCGTTCGTTACCTATGGTCTGCGCCATAACCAGCAGGGCACAGCGTTCCGCGACGCGATAAAGCAATTGTTGGCAAAATAATTCCTCACTATTTCACGCCGCGCGTCTGCGCGGCATAAAGGAGTTCACATGGCTATTTTGGTAACGGGCGGAGCGGGCTATATCGGCTCTCATACGGTGCTGGCGCTGTTGCAGCGCGGCGACGACGTTGTGGTAATGGACAACCTCAGCAACGCTTCGCGGGAGTCGATTCGCCGCGTCGAGAAGCTGGCCGGAAAAAAAGCCACCTTTGTTGAGGGCGATATTCTGGATCGCGCCTGTCTGCGCGATATCTTTACCAGCCACGCCATCAGCGCTGTTATCCATTTTGCCGGTTTGAAGGCGGTGGGCGAGTCGACCCGCAAGCCGCTGGAATATTACGAAAATAATGTCTCCGGTACGGTGGTGTTGCTGGAAGAGATGCGCAACGCCGGCATCTATAACTTTATCTTTAGCTCCTCCGCGACCGTCTACGGCGCCAACGCGCCGGTGCCTTATGTTGAAACCACGCCGATCGGCGGCACGACCAGCCCTTACGGCACCTCTAAGCTGATGGTCGAGCAGATCATGCAGGATTACGCCAAAGCGGACAGCAAGCTGAAGGCGATTGCGCTGCGCTACTTTAATCCGGTCGGCGCCCATGAGTCTGGCGAAATCGGTGAAGATCCCAATGGCATTCCTAATAACCTGTTGCCTTATATTGCGCAGGTCGCCATTGGCCGTCTTGATAAGCTCGGTATCTTCGGCGCGGATTACGACACGAAAGATGGCACCGGTGTGCGCGACTATATCCATGTCGTCGACCTGGCGGAAGGGCACCTGAAAGCGCTTGATCATCTCGATCGCATTCAGGGCTACAAAGCTTATAATCTCGGCGCCGGTAAAGGCTTCTCCGTTATGGAAATGGTGAAAGCGTTTGAAAAAGCGTCTGGCAAACCGGTGCCCTACGAAATTAAACCGCGTCGCGACGGCGATCTGGCGGCGTTTTGGGCTGACGCCTCGCTGGCGGATAAGGAACTGGACTGGCGCGTCACGCGCGGTATCGATGAAATGATGCGCGATACCTGGAACTGGCAGTCGAAAAATCCGAACGGTTATCGTTAAAATTAAATTGGTCTAATGTATTGCATCGCGCAACGGCCTTATTCGCTTCTGTTAAAAACCGGCTGCGTCGACAACATAACAGACAAAACTTATGGCTTCTGGCAACAGAAGCCTTTTCTGTTTCAGGCTTTGGTTCAACGCCAGATAAACAAAAGTGTGATTAGCGCAACAGGCTGATGCGTTAAAAGCGCATTGTCTGAATCAATGAATAAGATATTTCGCATTCGCCCGCCTAATGACGACGTGAGATGATATTTTAAGCGCTTTGCTTGCTTTGCAAACAATCAATGCGGATAAAAGTATTAACAGCATAAGTCAACGCTAAAACAGGCAATTTTATGCTTGTCTGCGCACGACGATAGTACGAGAATCGTAAACTATTAGCGCACGGTTACCTCTGTTTCTGGTTGCGTCGCGAGAAAAAATTACCAGGTTGCTCTCACAGGCTATGCTTGTTTGAGTCCTGAGCCACTGAAGCGTCTGGTTGCTTAAAGCCAGGGGCGGTAGCGTGGACATTTTCAAGTATCTCTGGTCAATCTCAATACTGGTGCACACATGCAAGATATCGTGCTTGTTTTCCTGGGAGCGCTGGCTCTGCTATTTATCTCGCGCAAAGTGGCGAAGAAAGTAGGGCTGGTCGATAAACCTAACGCGCGGAAACATCATAACGGGCATATACCGCTGGTCGGCGGCGTTTCGGTCTATCTCTCCCTGTGGATTATCTATATTCTGCAGCCGGGTTGGCTGCCGGACTTCACCCTTTATATGGCGTGCGCCACGATGCTTATCGTGGTGGGCGTGCTGGACGACAAGCTTGATCTGCCGGTGATGCCGCGTATGGCGCTACAGGCGCTGGTCGCCAGCATCATGATGTACAACGGCCTCTACCTCTATTCGCTCGGCAATATCCTGTTCGGCTACGAGCTGGTTCTCGGCGTGCTGGGCTACGGCGTGACCCTGCTGGCGGTGGTCGGCGCGATTAACGCCTTTAATATGGTCGACGGCATCGACGGTCTGCTGGGCGCGCTTTCCTCCGTCACCTTCGGCGCGTTGGCCACCGTGTTCTGGATGGGCGGGAACGATGAGATAGCGTTATGGTGCCTTTGCCTGATGGTCGCCTGCCTGCCGTATATACTGCTCAATCTCGGCATTCCCTGGGGACGCAAATTTAAAGTCTTTATGGGCGATGCCGGCAGTACGCTGATCGGCTTTACCGTCATTTGGCTGCTGATTGTCGCCACGCAGGGCGACGATGCGGTAATGCAGCCGGTCACCGCGCTGTGGCTGATCGCCGTGCCGCTGATGGATATGCTGCGCGTGATGATCGCTCGCATCAGAAGAGGGGACAGCCCGTTCAAGCCGGACCGGGAGCATTTGCACCATGTGTTGCTCCGAAGCCAATTAACATCCCGCTCAACTTTATTAATAATGACATCTTTAGCGTCACTACTATCCAGTATAGGTCTATTCCTTAATTGGTATAAAGTTTCAGAGGGGATACAATTATTATTGTATGCAATTATATATTTCGGCATGGTAAATGCGATGCCGTTTATCTGCAAAGACACACTTTACTTCAGTAAAAATACAAGACTGAATGATCAAAGTTAATGGTAAATATGTGAATATAAATACAACGCTTAATAAAAATATATTCTATCTTGCATTAGTTCAGGGTAGCGCTTATATCCTTCCTTTATTAACATTCCCTTATCTTGTTAGGGTTCTTGGTCCCACTAATTTTGGTATTCTTGGCTTTTGTCAGGCTACAATGCAATATCTTGTTATTTTAACAGACTATGGGTTTAATTTAACTGCTACACAAGAAGTAGCTAGAAAACGAGAAAATAAAGATAAGCTAACTGTTCTGTTTTGGAATGTTATCTGGAGTAAATGTTTTCTTGCATTTATGGCTTTTTTTGCCCTCTTTTTAATGTGCTTATGGATACCAAAATACCAAAATAATTGGTATGTGCTTTTGGCTTTTACACCGATGGTATTAGGAAATGTAATTTATCCAATATGGTTTTTTCAAGGTATGGAAAAAATGAAATGGATAACGGTATGCAC
>NZ_JANION010000213.1:0-21189 GCF_024610815.1 Mixta sp. | reverse complement strand
GCGCAGGAAAAATTGAAGATTGTCTCTCATCTGTATTTGGCAATTTTTTTAGCGATGCAACTAAAGTACTGAATGGCGTATTTAACTTAGGTTATGAAGTAGAAGCTGCACAGCAAACCGGGCAGGATTTTGGCAGCCGTCTGGGTAAAGCGATCGAAGATGGTGTGAACAATATTCTTTCCCGCTTCAAGAAAGAAATTATTGGTTAATTAAAAAGTACCGGATTCAACAATAAATCCGGTACTTTCTTTAGCGAAGAACCCAGCGACGATGTATCCATAACGAAGCGACAATCAGCCCACCGCCGATAATAAAAGGCGGCCAGTCCGGCTGCTCCTGCCAAATCGCCAGGTTTACCAACAGTCCCGCTGGCACATGCATATTATTCATAATGCCCAGCGTGCCGGCATCAACCTGCGTCGCGCCGTAGTTCCACATAAAATAGCCCAGCCCGGAAGCGACAACGCCCAGCCAGATCAGTATTCCCCATTGCAGATGCGTGGTCGGCAGTTTCTGCGGGTTGCCCCACAGAAACCAGGCGACGATCGCCACCAGCACCGCGCCGATATAAAACCAGGAAAAGGCGGTATGCTGCGGCATCGGGCGTGTTTCCTGTAAACGTTTGTACCCGACCATCCCGACGGCAAAGCAGATATTGGCCAGCTGCACCAGCAGCAGGCCGGTCCAGAAATGCTCGCTCAGCTGGTCGTAGCGAATAATCGCTGCGCCGATCACCGCCAGCAGCGCGCTGAGCGCATAGCCGATGCGCACGCCACGACCACTAATCAGGTCATATATCAGCGTGACGTACAGCGGCGTCATAACGGTAAACAGCAGGAATTCCGGCACGCTAAGATAGAGATACGCCTCAAAACTCAGCAGATACATAATGCCGAGCTGCAACATCCCGACCAGCATATAGAGCAGCAGCGTAGAGGCGCGATAGCCGCGCCAGCGCAGGAACGGCAGAAATACCAGCGCCGCCAGCGCCAGGCGCACCAACACGGAAAAAACGCTGTCCACCTGCCCCGCCAGATAAACGCCAATCAGGCTGAACGAAAAGGCCCACAAAATAGTAGTAATAATCAGTAATGCCACAGTTGATGTCTCCAGCTAAACAGGCGGCTATTGTAGCGGAATGTTCGCTGCGCCTGGCGACTTAGTGGTTGACATCTGTTCTTATTTTGCGCAAAAGCGCCTCCTGATACTCCTGTGGCAGTCCTTAACTGGCCCGCTCTGGCGCCCTACCACGCCGCACTACCCTGTATGGCGCCTTTTTGTGACATCGGTTACAACCCTTTGTCATAAAACTGTAACATTTGCGCTTTACCTCACAGTCAATTTCATCCTCAACCACTATTCTTTGCGCGAAATAGAACATCGGGCAAAAAAATGCCCCTTTTCGCTCATTTTATGCGTGTTTAAAAACATTCTCGCCTCTGGAGGCCTTTTTATGCTTAGCATTTTTAAGCCAGCACCACACCAATCCCGCGTGGCGGCGGATCGCACCGATCCGCTTTACCGCCGTCTGCGTTGGCAGATCTTTATCGGCATCTTTTTCGGTTACGCCGCCTACTATCTGGTACGAAAAAACTTCGCGCTGGCCATGCCTTATCTGGTGGAGCAAGGCTTTTCACGCGGCGATCTCGGCTTTGCCCTCTCCGGCATCTCCATTGCCTATGGCTTTTCGAAATTTATTATGGGTTCGGTCTCCGACCGCTCAAATCCACGCGTTTTCCTGCCCGCCGGCCTGATAATGGCGGCGCTGGTGATGCTGGTGATGGGCTTTGTTCCCTGGGCCACCTCCAGCATTATGATTATGTTCGCGCTGCTGTTTGTTTGCGGCTGGTTTCAGGGCATGGGCTGGCCGCCTTGCGGACGCACTATGGTTCACTGGTGGTCTCAGAAAGAGCGCGGCGGCATCGTCTCGGTCTGGAACTGCGCGCATAACGTCGGCGGCGGCATCCCCCCACTGCTGTTTCTGCTTGGTATGGCCTGGTTCAACGACTGGAAGGCGGCGCTTTACATGCCCGCGTTCGCCGCAATTGTCGTCGCGCTGATTGCTTTTGCGCTGATGCGCGATACGCCGCAGTCGTGCGGTCTGCCGCCGATTGAAGAGTATAAAAACGATTATCCGCCCGATTATAACGAGCAGCACGAACAAGAGCTGACGGCGAAACAGATCTTTATGCAGTACGTGCTGCCCAACAAACTGCTGTGGTATATCGCGCTGGCGAACGTTTTTGTCTACCTGCTGCGCTACGGTATTCTCGACTGGTCGCCGACCTACCTGAAGGAAGTGAAGCACTTTGCGCTGGATAAATCCTCCTGGACCTATTTTCTCTACGAATATGCAGGCATTCCCGGCACGCTGCTGTGCGGCTGGATGTCGGATAAGGTATTCAAAGGCAACCGCGGCGCGACCGGCGTATTTTTTATGGTGTTGGTGACCATCGCCACCGTCATTTACTGGCTCAACCCGGTTGGCAATCCGGGCGTGGATATGGCCTGTATGATCGTTATCGGCTTCCTGATTTACGGCCCGGTAATGCTTATCGGCCTGCATGCGCTGGAGCTGGCGCCGAAAAAGGCGGCGGGCACCGCGGCGGGCTTTACCGGCCTGTTTGGTTATCTTGGCGGCTCCGTCGCGGCAAGCGCGATTGTCGGTTATACCGTGGACTATTTCGGCTGGGACGGCGGTTTTCTGATTATGATCGGCGGCTGCGTGCTGGCGGTGATCCTGCTGCTGCTGACCATGCTGAGCGAGACTAAGCACAAACGCCAGATGCAGCATGAGGGTGAAAAATGAAAGCAAAACGGTTAATCGCGACGGCGCTGCTCGCCGTCGCCTGCGGCGTCAACGCGCAGGGGCCTGACAAGATCGTTATCGCGCACCGGGGGGCCAGCGGCTACCTGCCTGAACATACGCTGCCCGCCAAGGCGATGGCCTATGCGCAGGGTGCGGACTTTCTTGAGCAGGATCTGGTGATGACCAAAGACGCTCGGCTGGTGGTGCTGCACGATCACTATCTCGATCGCGTTACCGATGTCGCCGAACGTTTTCCCCAGCGCGCGCGTAAGGATGGTCGCTACTACGCCATCGATTTCACGCTGGCGGAGATTAAAAGCCTGAATTTCACCGAAGGCTTTAAGCTGGTGGGAGGCAAGAAGGTGCAGACCTGGCCTGGCCGCTTCCCAATGAACACCTCCTCTTTTCACATTCATACTTTTGAAGAGGAAATTGAGTTTATTCAGGGGTTAAATCATTCAACCGGCCGCAATATCGGCATCTATCCTGAGATCAAAGCGCCCTGGTTTCATCATCAGGAAGGCAAAGATATCGCCAGCGCGGTGTTGCAGACGCTGAAGCGTTATGGTTACAGCGGCCGTCAGGATAAGGTCTGGCTACAGTGCTTCGATTTTAATGAGCTGAAGCGCATTAAAACCGAACTGGAGCCGAAAATGGGTATGGATCTGCGGCTGGTGCAGCTGATTACCGAAACCGATTCGCATGAAACGGAAGAGTTGCGCGAAGGCAAATGGGTGAACTACAGCTACGATTGGATGTTTAAGCCAGGCGCGATGAAAGAGCTGGCGAAGTATGTAGACGGCATCGGCCCCGATTATCATGAGTTGTTCAGCGCCGATTCAAAGCCGGGCGCGGTACGTCTGACGCCGCTGGCGCAGGAAGCGCACGCCAGCCATTTGCAAATCCATCCCTATACGGTGCGCGCCGACCAGCTGCCCGACTGGGCTACGGACGTGAATCAGCTGTATGACGCGCTTTATAACCGGGCGCAGGTGGAAGGACTGTTTACCGATTTCCCCGATAAGGCGGTTCAGTTCCTGCAGCGACAGTAAATCTGGCAGAGTTGCGTTTCTCTTTCCGACGCTGCAAAGCGCCTGTGTCGAAAGATAAAAGCGGGAACGCTCAATAAATCAGGCGGCCGTGGGCCGCCTTTTTTACACTCAGGCAAGGAATAGCTGGCGCAGCGTGCGCGGCACCGCATCTTCCGCGTTGCTGCCAATTACTTCCAGCTCCGGCAGCAGATCTTTCAGACGCTGATGGGCATTACGCATGATGTAGCCTTTACCAGCCATAATCAGCATCTCTTTATCGTTCATACCGTCGCCGAAGGCGATAGCGTTTTCCAGCGAATAGCCCAACAGCTTCGAGACCTCTTCCAGCGCATGGCCTTTCGACACGCCGCCCGCCATCACTTCCAGGCAGGTGGGGAAAGAGAAGCTGACATTCACCCGATCGCCCCAGCGCGCCACAATCGCTTCTTCCAGCGGCACGAGTTTTTCAGCGTCGTCGCAGATAAAGAAGACCTTGCTGATGCCGTCAGTCGGCAGCAGACCCGGCTGATAAACCTGATAAGTAAACACCGACTCACGGAAATAGCGTTCTTCCTCCGGGCGGTGCCGGTTCAGAAACCATTCATCATCGCGGTAAACGTTAGTAAGGATATCGGGATCGTCATACTTCAGCGCATAAAGATCGCGGGCGATATCTTCATCAAGGTTGTGGCTGAAGATCAGCTCGCCAGCGGTGTTATGCACGCGCGCGCCGTTAGAGGTGATCATATAGGCTTCGATTTCCAGATTATCACGCATCTGCGAAACATCGACATGATGACGGCCGGTGGCGAAAACGAAATGTACGCCGCGCGCTGTCAGTAGCCGGAGCGTTTCTTTAGTGTAGGGCGTTAAACGATGATCGGGAGAAAGCAGGGTGCCATCCAGATCGGAAGCAACAACATGGTACATGCAAACCTCTGGTATCGAAGAGAGTGGTAACGTTCTGAGTGGTGCAATTTAATCATGCCGCTCGAAAAAATTGACGATGGCATGTAAAGCTTCGGCGCGCATGGCGTCTTTTTCAAACAGGATCTCATGACGCGCGCCTGCAATAACATAGGGCTTTCCGCCTTCGCAGGGATGACCGGCGGCCTGCATCGCCGCGCAGAAGAGATCCTGCGAACGGTTATCGACCACTTTGTCATCCCCGGCCTGCAACAGCAGCAGCGGCGTAGTAATCGCTGCCGCTTTTTTCAGGACATTCTGCCCCGCCTGAATGCCTTCGCGCACCCAATGGTAAGTTGGCCCGCCAACCCGAATCGCGGGATCGTCTGCATAAAAACGCAGGTTGCGCTTATAACGTTCGCGGCTGTGCGTCAGTTCGTTCAGGCTGAACGGCCGCGCACGCCAGCGACCGGTTCCCAGGGCGTAGCCGTCACGCATTGCCGGACGTTTTTCCGCCCAGTCAAGAATGCGGTGCGCCATCCAGGCAGGCATCGGCAGGTAAATGCCAAACATCGGCGAAGCCAGCACCGCCGCGTTAAACGCCGTGGGATTGCGTGCCAGCAGCAGCGTTAAAATAGCGCCGCCCATCGAGTGCGCCAGGGCATAGCGACGGCGGTAGTGGCCAGCGATCAGCTCTTTCAGGCAGAGTGTTTCCAGATCATCGACATAATGTTCGAAATGAACGACGTGTCCCCGATGGGCATCTTTCAACAGCCTGCCGGATCGCCCCTGCCCGCGGTGATCGACAATCACGATATCATAGCCGCAGTGCCAGAGGTCGTAAGCCAGTTCCGGGTATTTAACGTAGCTTTCAATACGGCCGGGCACGATGAGTATGACTTTGTCGTGTTTCGGCGATGTGAAGCGCACATAGCGGATCGGGACGTTTTCGATGCCGGTGAATTCGCATTCTTCGCGTTGACGCCAGAAATCAAGCAGCGGCCCGGTAGCAAAAGCGGCGAAAGCTTGTTCCCGTATTGGCCAGTGTTTTTTATGACTGGTCATGGCTCGACTCCTTTAAACCTTCCGGCAAACAGCCGCCGTAGCGCAACCGCTGGCAATGGCGTATTGTGGCATAATTCTGCGCATTCAGGGAGTGTTACCCATGACTATCGAATGGTGGCTGGCCTATCTGTTAACCACCGTGATCCTCAGCCTGTCGCCCGGTTCGGGCGCTATCAATACGATGAGCACCGGCATCAGCCATGGCTATCGCGGCGCCGCGGCGTCGATTACCGGACTGCAGGTGGGCCTGGGGCTGCATATTGTATTGGTGGGCGTGGGGTTAGGCGCGCTTTTTTCCCGTTCGCTGTTGGCGTTTGAGGTGTTGAAGTGGGCGGGCGCAGCCTATCTTATCTGGCTGGGCATTCAGCAATGGCGCGCCGCCGGCGCGATCGATTTGACTGCGGTTTCGCGCGCGATGCCGCGCCGCCGTCTGTTTCAGCGCGCGGTGCTGGTGAATCTGACCAATCCCAAGAGCATTATTTTTCTTGCCGCACTGTTTCCGCAGTTCATTATTCCCCATCAGCCGCAGGCGTTGCAGTATCTGGTGCTGGGCGTGACTACGATTGTGGTCGATATCGTGGTGATGATCGGCTATGCCACGCTGGCGCGGCGTATTGCGGTATGGATTAAAGGCCCGCACCAGATGAAGCTGCTGAATCGGGTATTCGGCGGACTGTTTGTCGCTATCGGCGCGTTGCTGGCGTCGGCGCGGCGGATGGCATAGAAAGGGCTGGCGTTCTGGTTTCGGTCAGCGGCAAAGAATTGGGCGCCCAGGCTCCGCTCAGCGGGGACAGGCAGCTACGTAAAGACGCCGTGAATCCATCCCTGGAGGCTCCGCCGCGTCATCCATGACGCGGAGGCTTTACTCCGCTGCCCGCCCCCGCTTCCCTGGTTTCAGTGTCTGCCGCTTCCCTGTTTGCTATCAGCTAACCCTATTATCTTTAACGCCCGTTTGTAGCCAGGCCGCCTGCACCAAAGCCAGACGGCCGTCGGCGGCGCAGTGAGTTGCCGTTCGGCCAGCACGCAGCGATCCGAGCGTATAGTAATACGTGAGGAAGCGAGTACTGCCCGGACGGCAAATCACCAGTAAGCCAGGCCGCCCTCAGCGGGAAAGGATCAGATGGATGCCGAACCCGGCGAATAGCACTCCCGCCATGCCGTCGATCCATTTCGCCATACGCTGATACTGTCGGCGCATCCACGGCAGCGCGAACACCGCCGCCACCAGGGTAAACCAGGCGAACGTTTCACTGATAATCAGCACAAAAAGCCCCCAGCGCGTGCCGGTTGCGACGTCGTCGCCGACAAACAGTGAAAAAACGCTGCCGAAGTAGATGACGGCTTTAGGGTTGGAGAGGTTGGTCAGGAAACCTTTCAGGAAGCTGTGGCCTTTTTTCGCCAGCGCGGCTTGCGGCTCGGCATTTTCCACCGGCTGACGATGCTGGCGATGCGCGGACCGCAGCAGCTGCCAGCCCAGCCAGGTCAGATAGAGTCCACCGCACACCATAATCACTTCATGCAGCCACGCCATTTTTTGCAGAATAAGGTGCAGTCCCATCAGCGCCACGCCTGCCCAGATGACTATCCCCAGCGTGATGCCCAGCACCCCCATCATCGCCTCTTTGCGTGAGCGGCTGGCGGCGGTTTGCGAGACAAAAAAGAAATCAGGACCGGGGCTCATCAGTGCCACTAAATGCACTGCGGCGACGGTGAGAAAAAGCGCGAGCATAACAGTTTCCTTGCCGATGAATGGAGTGAGAAAGCCGACGGGCTTTTCACGACGCGCATGATTATTACGCTAAATCCTTTTCGGTTCATCTGTTATCTGCGGCGTCGTGCGACGCCCGGAGAGGATTTATTCCTCGCCGTCGACATGCTCGCGGATCATCACCAGGAAAGGCTTGCCAAAACGCTCCAGCTTGCGATGGCCAACGCCGTTAACGCTGAGCATTTCCGACGCCGTCAACGGCATCTGCTCCGCCATCTCAATCAACGTCGCATCGTTAAACACCACGTAAGGCGGGATGTTCTCTTCGTCGGCGATCGCTTTGCGCAGCTTGCGTAGCTTGGCGAACAGCTTGCGGTCGTAGTTGCCGCCGTAACTTTTCTGGTTGTTATATTTCGCTTTTACCGTCACCAGCCGCGGTACGGCAAGCATCAGCGGCGCCTCGCCGCGTAAAACCGGCCTGGCCGCTTCGGTGAGCTGCAGCGCGGAATGCAACGTAATGTTTTGCGTCACCAGCCCAAGATGAATAAGTTGGCGCAGCACGCTGACCCAGTGTTCATGGCTCTGATCGCGGCCAATGCCATAGACCGGCAGCTTATCGTGGCCCAGCTCGCGAATACGCTGGTTGCTGGCGCCGCGCAGCACCTCAACCACATAGCCCATGCCAAAACGCTGGCCGACGCGATAGATGGTCGACAGCGCTTTCTGCGCCTCCACCATGCCATCGTAGCGACGCGGCGGATCGAGGCAGATATCGCAGTTGCCGCACGGCTGCTGGCGTCCCTCGCCGAAATAGTTAAGCAGGACCAGACGGCGGCAGGTTTGCGCTTCGGCAAACGCGCCCATCGCATTCAGTTTATGACGCTCAATATCCTGCAGCGGACCGGGCGCTTTCTCCTCCAGGCACCGGCGTAGCCAGGCCATATCCGCCGGATCGTAAAGCAGCATGGCTTCAGCAGGCAGACCGTCTCGTCCGGCGCGTCCGGTTTCCTGATAATAGGATTCAATGTTGCGCGGAATATCGAAATGCACCACAAAGCGCACGTTGGGTTTGTTAATGCCCATGCCGAAAGCGACAGTTGCCACGACGATTTGCAAATCGTCGCGCTGAAATGCCTCCTGCACCTGCGCGCGATGGGCGTTTTCCATGCCGGCATGGTAGGCGCCTACGCTTAAACCGCGGCTTTGCAGACGCGCCGCCGTGTCTTCCACTTTCGCCCGGCTGTTGCAGTAAATAATGCCGCTTTTACCGCGCTGATCCTGCACGTAGCGCAGCAGCTGTTCGGTCGGCTTGAATTTTTCCACCAGCATATAGCGGATGTTCGGCCGGTCGAAGCTACTGATTTGAATCAGCGGGTCGTGCAACTGCAGCAGGCGGACAATATCATTGCGCGTGGTTTCATCGGCGGTTGCCGTCAGCGCCATCACCGGCAGCGACGGGAAACGCTGGCGCAGCTGGCCCAGCGCGCCATATTCCGGGCGGAAATCATGTCCCCACTGGGAAATACAGTGCGCCTCATCCACCGCCAGCATTGCCGGCTTCCAGTGCGTCAGGCTGTCGAGGAAGTTATCCATCATCAGACGTTCCGGCGCGATGTAGAGCAGACGTATTTCGCCGCTGCGACATCCCGCCATCACCGCCTGCTGCTCTTCGCGCGTTTGCGTCGAATTCAGGCACGCCGCCGCCACGCCGTTCGCCAGCAGCTGATCGACCTGATCTTTCATCAGCGAAATCAGCGGCGAAACGACCAGCGTCAGGCCATCACGCAGCAGGGCCGGAATTTGATAACAGAGCGATTTTCCGCCGCCGGTGGGCATCACCACCAGACAATCCCGGCCGCTCAGCGACGCCTGAATGATGGTTTGCTGCCCGGGGCGAAACTGCTGATAGCCGAAGGTATCGCGTAATACCTGTTCAGCCAGCGCTTCCTGATTAATTACTGCCGCCGTAGACACGTCTTCCCCGTATTGCACTGCATTATGATGATGTGACGGGCGGGATAGCCGCCCGAAGAGACAATGACTGTGTGGCAGGCCCGCGTACGGGCCTGTATCAGAACAGATCGTTTAAGGTTACGCCAACGCCGACGCGGGTCTGACGATGATTATAATCGATTAACGATTCGCCGTAGCCACTGAACACCTGCGTATAGAAACGCACATGCTCGCTGATCGGATAGCTCCATCCCAGTTCTGCGCCGCCATAACCGCTGTTCCAGTTATAGTTGCCCTGCACGCTGAAGACGCTGTTGCCTACCCGGTAACCTAATTTGGCGCGATAGTAACCCATGTACTTGGTAATGTCAGGGTTGTCATCGTTGCTTTCGCCATCCGGCAGACGATACCAGGGCTTAATTTCCGCCAGGAGGTTGCCGTTTTCCGCCATCAGTCGCGCATAAACGCGGTTCCAGCTGCGCGACGTCGGATCGGAACGTCCGTTTGACTGGTGGTTCAGGCCCAGCTCGATATCACGCAGCGTCCAGCCGGCGAAAGAGTAGTCCGTTGCCCATCCGAGAAAAATTTGCGGTTCGTAGTTCGTCTCGCGGAAAGGCGATGACGCGCCGCGGTTGGAAAGCTGCCACCAGGAACGCTGAGTATAGGACGCCGCCAGTACGGAATTATCGCCCAAAATGCCGCGCCAGAGCGGAAACGCCAGGCTGAGCTGAAATTTTACCTCATCCTTTTTCGCTTTGTCAGCCCAGTCGTATGATTCAATGGCTTCCTTGTTCATATCGCTGGTCAGGGTATAAAGCAGATAATTGCTTTCATAAGGATAAAGCACGAAGGGATTGTCATGCTTTTCCAGCAGGTTGGCGATAATGCTGCCCTGAACTGCTGGCGCGTCATGTACTTCCCTGACGGTGGCTTCTTGAGCCTGCGCAAAGGCGGGCAATAATAAAGCCGCCGCTATTAGCATACGCATAGTCTTCTCCGGTGAAGCGCTGTGTGACCATTAAATAAAAAAAGCAGGCCATTCTACACACAATCCCGCAACGAGATCAGCGCTGTTTTCTTAAAGTGGAAAGCAGGTTCCTGTCAGCATAAAATACACAATCTGTTAACATCCTAACGCTTTACCAGCCGGTACCAGGAAAATCCTTTTATGTCAGAGACTCAGTTAGATCGGGCGGCGGCCCGCCAGCTTATCGGCGAAATTTTCGTCTACCATATGCCCTTTAATCAGGCGCTCGGTCTGGAGCTGAAAAGGCTTGAATCAAACTACGCTGAACTGCGCTTCGCCAATAAAACCATGCTGGTCGGCAATGCGGCCCAGCAGATCTTACACGGCGGCGTTATTGCGTCAGTACTGGACGTGGCCGCCGGGCTGGTCTGCGTCAACAGTTCTCTGACGCGCCAGGAGCATATTACCGAGGAGGAGCTGCGTCACCGCCTGTCGCGCATGGGCACCATCGATCTGCGCGTGGATTATCTGCGTCCCGGACGCGGCGAACACTTTATCGCCGCCAGCAGCCTGCTGCGCGCCGGGAATAAAATCTCCGTCGCACGCGTCGAACTGCATAACGACGCGGGCGTCCATATCGCCAGCGCCACGGCAACCTATCTTGTTGGTTAATTTCAACCGCACGCCCGTTTTTACTTTAGACTGGCGCTTTTAATCTGAGAGTACGTGATGGACACACAACAAACGCGCCAGGGTATTTTTTTCGCGCTGGGCGCCTATTTTATCTGGGGCGTTGCGCCAGCCTATTTCAAACTGATCCAGCAGGTGGCACCGGGCGAGATCATGACGCATCGCGTCATCTGGTCGGCGCTGTTTATGCTGCTGCTGATCTCCGTCAGCCGCAGCTGGCCGCGCGTGAAAACCGTAATGCGTCAGCCGAAGAAAGTGCTGATGCTGGCGGTTTCGGCCACGCTGGTCGGCGGCAACTGGCTGCTGTTTATCTGGGCGGTAAATAACCACCATATGCTGGAAGCGAGCCTGGGCTATTTCATTAACCCCTTGCTCAACGTGGTGATCGGCATGCTGTTTCTCGGCGAGCGCTTTCGTCGTATGCAGTGGCTGGCGGTGTTGCTGGCGACCGCCGGCGTGCTGGTGCAGCTGTGGAAGTTCGGATCGCTGCCGCTGATCGCGCTGGGACTGGCGCTCAGCTTCTCGCTATATGGCCTGACGCGTAAAAAAATCGCGGTGGACGCGCAGAGCGGCATGCTGATCGAAACGCTGTGGCTTTTCCCTGTCGCTTCCTGGTATCTGTTCGGCATCGCCGACAGCGCCACCAGCCATCTGTCGCACAATAGCGCCATGCTGAATCTGCTGCTGATCGCCGCCGGGATTGTCACCACCATTCCGCTGATGCTGTTCACCGCCGCCGCTACGCGCCTGCGTCTCTCGACGCTCGGCTTTTTCCAGTACCTGGGACCGACGCTGATGTTTCTGCTGGCGGTGCTGTTCTACGGCGAAGCGATGACGCCCGACAAAGCGGTGACGTTCGGCTTTATCTGGCTGGCGCTGGCGCTGTTTATTATCGACGCGCTCTATACGATGCGCCGCTCACGCACGGGCAAAGCGTGAGATAAAGCGCGCCATAGCCGGGCCGGTAAGCAGAATGGTAAACAGCCGCAGCGTTTGCAGCGCCATGACGAAAGCGATATCGACCCGGCTTCCTGCAGCAATAATCGCCACGGTATCCAGCCCGCCAGGGCTGGTAGCCAGATAAGCGGTCAACAGATCGACATGTAGCAGTTTAGTCAGTATCCACGCCATTCCTCCGCACAACAGCATCAGCCCGGCAATCGACGCCAGCATCTGCGGTAACGTGCGCAGCGCCAGACGGAAAATGGGCAGCGTAAAGCGCAGCCCTACCGTCCAGCCGATCAGCGTGTAAGCGGCGGCTAACAGCCATTCCGGCACCTGCAACGCTACCGTTCCGCTGCTTTGCAACACCGCGCCAGCCAGCGCAGGCAACAGCAGCGCGCCCGCCGGAATGCGAAAACGCTGGCCGAGAAACGCGCCTGCCAGCATAACGCACAGCGTGATGACAAAGCGTATATCAAGCGCCGGAAACCAGACCTGCGGCGCCGCGCTTTGCGCATCATCGCCCAGGCTGATGCGAGCGACAATCGCAGCGGCAGTCGCCACGAACAGCACGCGCAGATACTGCATAAAGGCCACCAGCCGCGCGTCGGCGCCGTAGTCGGCCGCCATCACTACCATCGCCGACGCGCCGCCCGGCGATGAACCCCAGGCGCCGGTCGGCCCCGGTAGATCGCTGTAACGCACCAGCAGGAAACCGGAAAGGCCGCTGGCAGCGAGCGTCATCAGCAATACCGCCAGCACCACCGGCCAGTCGGCGATCAGCGGATCGATAATCGAGGGAGAGAGGCTGCGGGCGATCATGCAGCCCAGCACCGCCTGACAGAGAATAAACAGGCGCTTATCAATACGCAGCGTCGCGCCCAGCAGCCCCATGACAACGCCGACAATCATCGGCCCCAGCAACAGCGCAGCCGGCACATGGAAATATTGCAGAACAAAACCCAGCAGCAGCGAAACGACAATCAGCATCGTCCATTGCTGCCAGCGCGAAAGCTTTTCCATAAAAGGGTGATATCACAGCGGCTTGAAAAACCTAAGGTTACGCACAACCCGCCAGGAATGCCAGCGGCGGAAGGCCGGTGTTTATCCGGCCTTCCGGCTTTACAGCCAGTTTTTACGTTTAAAATAGAGGTACGGCGCCAGCCCGGCCAGGATCATCAGGCCGATCGCGGCAGGATAACCAAAGCTCCACTTCAGCTCCGGCATAAATTCAAAGTTCATGCCGTAGCTGGAGGCGACCAGCGTCGGCGGCAGGAAGACCACTGATACCACCGAGAAGATTTTGATGATGCGGTTCTGCTCGATATTGATAAAGCCCATCGCTGCCTGCATCAGGAAGTTCACCTTCTGGAACAGCGATTCATTGTGCGGCAGCAGGGATTCGATATCGCGCAGGATTTCACGCGCCTGCTCCAGCTGGTTAGTCGGCAGACGCGCCTTGCGCACCAGGAAGTTCAGCGCGCGCTGCGTATCCATCAGGCAGAGACGCACCTTCCAGCCGATATCCTCCAGCTCCGCCAGCGTAGAGAGCGCCTGATCGAACTCGTCGCCCTGCTGTCCCTCCATAATCACGCGGCTCAGCTTTTCCAGATCGCTGTAGATGTTTTCGATCTCATCCGCCAGCTGTTCGATTTTGGTTTCAAACAGATCAAGCAGCAGTTCATAGGCGTTACCGTCAATCAGCGTCTGGCTGCGGGCGCGCATGCGATAGAGGCGAAATGCGGGCAGTTCACGCTCGCGCAGCGTATAGAGGCGGCCTTCGCGGATAGTAAAGGCGACGGTGGCGTTGCCCGCGTGATCTTTGGCGTCTTCGTAGAAAAAGAAGGAGTGGATATGCAGGCCGTCTTCGTCCTCGAAAAAGCGGGCGGACGCCTCGATATCTTCCAGCTCAGGGCGCGTGGCCAGGCTCTGACCCAGCTCACTCTGTACGCGCTCGCGCTCCGCTTCTTCCGGCTCGATAAGATCGACCCATACTGAAGATATCAGGTCTTCCGGCGCATCTTCCAACTCCAGGCGGGTAAGGCGGCTGCGATCCAGTTTAAAAGCGCTCAGCATAGCAGTACTCCCAATTGGTCATTCAAACGGGACAATACGCCAGAACACAGAAACCTGAGTTTCAGTCAGTGATAAACGCTAACTCGCGCGACGGGAAAAAGAGAGTCGCTGACAACCACAAAGGCTATCAGCATAAGAGGATGGCCTTAGGGGTTGTACCTGTTGACAAGGTGGTTGAGCCAGCATCGACTGGGAGTGTCCAAGGCGAAAGTCCTCTTAGGGTAATCGTGCGCGCATGTTACGCCGAGACGAAAAAGGCGTCAAGCGAAGCCGGGCGCCCTGAAGAGTGCGTTGCTGCTGGCCAGCGAGCGCGCAAGTTAATCCCGCCTGACGCGACGGTCAACGGCGGGAACATCGCCTGCGGCGATGCGCTCAGCCTCTTGCGCTATACCGCTTCGAGACGAGCGTAGGCGGCCACCAGCCATTTAATGCCCTGTCCCTGAAACGCCACCTGCAAACGACTGTGATCGCCGCTGCCTTCGAGATTGATGATGGTGCCTTCGCCGAATTTGGCGTGACGTACGCGCTGACCCAGCGTAAAGCCGCTGTCGTTTTGCGCCACCGGCGTGCCCATGCGCTGATGATTGACCGGCCTGCTAATACTGGCGCGCAGGCGCACCTCATCGACGCACTCTTCCGGCAGCTCGCCGATAAAGCGCGACGGGCGATGATAAACCTCTTTGCCGTACAGCCGACGCGTTTCCGCATAGGTCAGCGTCAGCTTTTTCATCGCGCGGGTGACGCCAACGTAGGCGAGACGGCGCTCCTCTTCCAGCCTGCCGCCCTCATCCAGCGCCATCTGACTGGGGAACATCCCCTCTTCCATACCAACGATAAATACCTGACTGAACTCCAGCCCTTTCGCCGCATGCATGGTCATCAGCTGCACCGCGTCCTGCCATTTGTCCGCCTGGCCTTCCCCGGCCTCCAGTGCCGCATGCGACAGGAACGCCTGTAAGGGCATCAAATCTTCATCTTCATCCTGGTAGCTGTACTGACGCGTGGCGTTTACCAGTTCCTCTAAGTTTTCGATGCGCGTCTGGCCTTTTTCGCCTTTTTCCTGCTCATACATCAGCCACAGGCCGGAATCTTTAATCACCCGGTCAGTCTGGACGTGCAGCGGCAGTTCGGCGGTCTCCTGCGCCAGCGAATCCACCAGTTCGGTGAAGCGTTGCAGCGCAGCGGCGGCGCGTCCGGCCAGCGCTTTTTCCTGCAAAAGCTCGCGGCTGGTTTGCCACAGCGTCAGCTGACGATCGCGCGATGCCTGACGCACCACGTCCAGCGTGCGGTCGCCGATGCCGCGCGTCGGCGTATTGACCACGCGCTCAAAGGCGGCGTCGTCGTTGCGGTTGGCGATCAGACGCAGATAGGCCAGCGCATCTTTGATCTCCTGGCGTTCGAAGAAGCGCATGCCGCCATAAATGCGGTACGGCATACTGGCCTGTAATAACGCCTCCTCCAACACGCGCGACTGGGCGTTGCTGCGATAGAGAATGGCGCAGTCGTTGAGCGCCCCGCCGTTCTCCTGCCAGACCTTGATGCGGTTAACCACAAAGCGCGCTTCATCCAGCTCGTTAAACGCGCAGTAGAGCGAGATCGGCTCGCCGTCGCTGCCGTCGGTCCACAGCTCTTTGCCGAGACGACCGTTGTTGTTGGCGATCAGGGCGTTGGCCGCTTTCAGAATATTGTTGGTGGAGCGATAGTTCTGCTCAAGTCGAATGGTTTCTGCGCCGCGAAAATCCTGCAGGAAACGCTGGATATTCTCCACCTGCGCGCCGCGCCAGCCGTAGATAGACTGGTCATCGTCGCCGACGATCATCACTCGACTGCTGTCGCCCGCCAGCAGACGAATCCAGGCGTACTGAATATTGTTGGTGTCCTGGAACTCGTCCACCATGATGTTGGTGAAGCGTTCGCGATAGTGATTGAGAATATGCGGCTTAGTAAGCCACAGCTCATGGGCGCGCAGCAGCAGCTCGGCAAAGTCGACCAGCCCGGCGCGATCGCACGCCTCCTGATAGGCCTGATAAACGCGCAGCCAGGTTTGCTCCACCGGATTGCCGTAGCTCTCGATATGATGTGGGCGCAGCCCTTCGTCTTTCTTGCCGTTGATGTACCACATCGCCTGACGCGGCGGCCACTGCTTCTCATCCAGGTTCATCGCTTTGATCAGGCGCTTCAGCAGGCGCAGCTGGTCCTCGCTGTCGAGGATCTGGAAATCCTGCGGCAGACGGGCGTCAAGATGGTGCGCGCGCAGCAGGCGGTGCGCCAGACCATGGAAGGTGCCGATCCACATGCCGCCCTGGCTGGTGCCGATCAGCTGCTCAATACGGTGACGCATTTCCGCTGCGGCCTTGTTGGTAAAGGTCACCGCCATAATTGAATAGGGCGAGCAGTTCTCTACCGTCAGCAGCCAGGCGATGCGGTGCACCAGCACGCGTGTCTTGCCACTGCCCGCGCCCGCCAGCACCAGCAGGTTGGTGCGCGGCGCCGCAACGGCCTCGCGCTGTTTATCATTCAGGCTGTTTAGCAGGTCAGAAACGTCCATAAGCACCGTCAGTCAGGAAAAACGCACCAGTGAGACACTGGATATTTGTACAGAAGATTATAACAACGCCGTCAGCGATGCCAACTGCGTAATTTCAACATGCGGCAGCAGGCGCGCATCATGAATCTGCATCAGATTGCCCTCGCGCAGATTGATCCAGCAGGCCTGCATGCCGCAGCGCACCGCGCCAGCAACGTCAGTCGTGAGATCGTCGCCGACGTGCAGAATGTTTTCCGGAGCGATATTCAGCCGCTGCGCCGCCAGATGATACATATCCTGGTAAGGCTTGGCGCGCCCATGCGGGCCCGCGCGCAGCACAAACTGAAAATAGCGGTCGAGCCCGAACAGGTGCGGCTCGGCATTGCCGTTGGTGATCGCCACCAGCGGCACGCGCTCCGCCAGCGCAGCCAGCGCGACGTGCGTTTCCGGCGGCACGCTAATCTGGCTGCGCCAGTGAGCGAATACCTCCATCACCTTATTCGATCCCTCCCGCGCCTCGTTGAGCGTGAGACCCACATCCAGCATCGCCTGTTCGACGGTGCGGCGTCGCCATTCGGTGACGTCGTGGTAGATCTCAGGCTCCTCGGCCAGCAGCCGGTCGCGTAATTTTTGATACGCTTCGGTGGAAAAGTCGCGCAGGCTCGGATGATATGCCTGCAAAAAACGGTGCGACTCCTCGGTGGTCTTCAGGATGACCGGATAGTTGTCATACAGCGTGTCATCCAGATCGAAGGTGATCGCTTTGATCGGCTTCAGCCGACGATAAAAATGCATCAGGATTTTCCTCGTTTGGCGCGCGGATGCGCCGCATCATACACCGTCGCCAGATGTTGAAAGTCGAGATGGGTATAAATTTGCGTCGTGGAGAGGTTGGCGTGGCCTAAAAGTTCCTGCACCGCGCGCAGATCGCCGCTCGACTCCAGCATATGCGTGGCGAAGGAGTGGCGCAGCTTGTGCGGATGCACATGACTGCTTACGCCCTGCTTGACGCCCCACTCGGCGAAGCGCTTCTGCACGTTGCGCACCGAAATACGCTTACCCTCTTTCGAGACGAACAGCGCGTCGCTTTCCGGCGCGTAGATATCGCGTAGCGTCAGCCATTTCCGCACCCATTCCACCGCCGTGCGGCCGATGGGCAGGCGGCGCTCTTTGCTGCCTTTGCCCGTGACCCAGACTTCGCCCGCCTCCAGATCGAGATGACGACGGTCGATGCCCACCAGCTCGGAGAGACGCAGCCCGGCGCCGTACATGATTTCCATCATCGTGCGGTCTCGCACCGCCAGCGGATCGCTCTGGTCAATATCCAGCAGCTGATTCACCTCATCGACATCGATGTTTTTCGGCAGATGACGCGCGGCGCGCGGCGCGGCGATCCCTTTCGCCGGGTTCGCCTTCAGCGCCCCCTGGCTGACCATCCAGTCCAGAAAACTGCGCAGCGCGGAAAGTCGCAGCGCCAGGCTGGCTGGCTGCAAACCGGCGCGACGGCTGCGCGCCGCCAGCTGACGCACGTGCGCCGGCTCCAGCTGCGACCAGTCGGCGATTTTCATCTCGTCGGCCAGCTGCATCAGCGCCGCCAGCTGGCGCGCATAGTTTTCATGGGTTAACGGACTCAGCTGACGCTCGACCTTCAGGTAGCGCAGAAAGCCCTCGACGGCGGCCTGCAGCGCAAGTTGGCTCATACGCGCGCAACCCAGCGGCTGAGCAGTTCCGGCAGCATCAGCGCCAGGTAATGCAGCAGCAGCGTGCCCTGTCCGGGCTGATAATGGTGCGTATCGCGGCTGCTGAACATCAGCACGCCCAGATCGCCGCGCTCGCCGAACAGCGACATCGCCACCGAGCCGACCGAGCGCGCCTGCGGCAACAGCAGCAGCAGCTCCGGTCCGTTCAGCGAGCCGAGATAGTGCTGATCTTTACCCAGACGCTGAATGCGCACCGGCTCAAACGCCTGACGCGACAGCGCCAGCTGCGTAAAGCTGGAGGGCGCGCCCAGCTGCCAGCGATCGCTGAACAGCCGCACGTCTGCGCCGGCAAGCCCCAAATCGCGCGCCCAGCGCTGAAGACGGTTAAGCATCTCCTGCAGCGAAGGCGCAGAAGCCAGGTGACCCTGCAAGCTGAGCAGACGATCGAAAAGCTGATGGTTGGCGGACGCCTGCTCCATCAGCTGCGTGATTTCATTTTCCAGCTGATGGATATGGTTGCGCTGACGCGCCATATGCCACTCCACCAGCGAAACCGTACCGCGCACCGGGTGCGGCACCGCCATCTGTTCGACCTGGCGCGCATTGCGTATAAAAAAATCTGGATTTTGCAGCAGGTAGTCACACACCGACTGGTCGTCCAGCATCAGTTCGGCGGCTATCTCTCCGACATGTTTCATAAATGAATAAACCCATCATAAACGTGCGTGGCCGGTCCGGTCATATAGAGCGGATGTCCCGGCCCTTTCCATGCGATATGCAGCGTACCGCCCGGCAGATCGACGCGCACTTTTTCCGCCAACAGCCCTTGCTGAATGCCGCAGGCCACCGCAGCGCACGCTCCGCTGCCGCAGGCCTGCGTTTCGCCTGCGCCGCGTTCATAAACGCGCAGACGGATATGATCCGAATTCACCACTTCCATAAAACCGACGTTAACCCGCTCCGGGAAACGTTCATGGCTTTCCAGCACCGGGCCCAGCGTTTCGACCGCCGCGGTTTTTACGTTGGCGACCTGAATCACGCAATGCGGATTGCCCATGGAGACCACGCCGAACATGATGGTTTGCTCGGCGACGCGCAGCAGATAAAGGCTTTCCGCCTTGTTGGCGCGAAACGGCACCTGCTGCGGTTCGAAATTTGGCTCGCCCATGTTGACGCGCACCAGCTCATCGTTGGTGACGCTGAGTACCATGCGCCCCGTCTGGGTGCTGACGCGGATATCGCTTTTGTTCGTCAATCCCTTCAGACGGACAAAGCGGGCGAAACAGCGTGCGCCGTTGCCGCACTGCGCCACTTCGCTGCCGTCGGCGTTAAAGATGCGGTAATGGAAATCGAGATCGGGATCGTAAGGCGGCTCGACGATCAACAGCTGATCGAAGCCGATGCCCAGATGACGATCCGCCAGGCGACGGATCAACTCCGGCGAGAAATAGACATTTTGCGTGACGGCGTCAACGACCATAAAGTCATTGCCAAGACCGTGCATTTTCGAGAACTGCATTTTCTGCTCCGCCGGCTGGGCCATCATGGTTACTGCGTCGCCTGAGTGGCCGTATCCGGGCTGGTCAGGTTATTCTCCTGCTGGCCATCCGGCTGGGTCGCCGTTGAAGAAGGGGTCGTCTGTTCGACAGGCGGCTGCGGCGTAGTCTGTTTCGGCTTATCCTGCGGCGGAAAATAGAGCGGCCCTTTCAGTCCGCAGCCGGCCAGGCTGGCCAGCGCCAGCGCCATTGCCAGGTGGCAAAGGATTTTCTTCATGCTATTCCTGCTTATGTTTGATGCGATTACCTTGTTGCTTATCATCGCAGCTGACTTTGGAAAAGCAACAGGAAAAGGTGACGTGATGTGCTGCATCTCACTCTTGTCAGACGATGTCGTAAAATCCTGCGGCGCGTTATACTGCGCCAAAACCTTAAGGAAACAATGATGAACGACAGTGAATTTCACCAGCTGGCCGATCGCCTGATGTTAACCATTGAAGAGTATTTTGACAGCTGGGACGGCGACAGCGATATCGACTATGAAACCCATGCCGGCATCATGACGCTCAGTTTTGAAAACGGCAGCAAAATCATTATCAACCGTCAGGAGCCGCTGCATCAAGTCTGGCTGGCGACCAAAGGCGGCGGCTACCATTTTGACTACCGCGACGGGCAGTGGATTTGCAACCGCGGCGGCGGCGACTTCTGGCAGATTCTGTCGGACGCCTGCAGCGCGCAGTCGGGCGAAACGGTGTCGTTTCGTTAATTGCGCAGTTATTCTTTGCCAAAAGCGCGTGGAATGCAAAGCCCCAGCGGGGCTTTGTTTTAGAAAGTATATTTCGTTAACTGAATGACTCGCTGCTCTTTATTCTGACGTATATAAAATTCAGTTTTCAGCCTACCTTTCTTTCCCAATGCCCGCCCCGCTCATTATCTGAGACATAATGGTATCCTAACGCCGTCAGATAGTTTTCTAACGCGGCTGTTTCCGTCGCGCTACTAAAGACAATAGCGCTCATTTCTGGAGAAGGACCATCCATCATCCTAAAGCGAAAGTAATAACTATCCGAAATACGCGGCGCATTTTTGATCTCTTTATCAACGTAAGAGTAATAAAGCCACCAGTCGCTCTGTTTAAAACCGGGGCTTTTTTCTGCTACGCTCATCATCTTACAATCGGCTAAAACCAGGGCGATAAACATCACTGTTGTTAACGCCAGCGTCCGCGTGATCCATTTTATGTTTTTCGTTAACTTTCCCATCTGACAGTAACCTGCGCTCCAGTATCAATACGACGGACAATAAACCGTCTGTAGAGC
>NZ_JANION010000207.1:0-1868 GCF_024610815.1 Mixta sp. | reverse complement strand
GTCTTTACCGGCCGTCGCCGCGAAGGGATCTACGCCGGCGCAATGACCTTCTCCGGAAAGATTGTCCGCTCGATTATCGTCTTTGTGATGGGCGCGATCCTCAGCTACTACGGCTTCCAGTCTAAATCCCATACTCAGCCGCCAGAGGCGATGACCGCCATCTCCTGGGTCTTTTTCGGCGGCGTGATCGGCCTGGCGCTGATGGCGATTTTCTTCAGCCGTCAGATGCTGCTCAACCGTAAAACGCATCTGGTGGTGCTGGAAGAGGTAGCGCGCATCAAAGCGGGCGGCGAGATAAGCGATATCAAGCCGGAAGTGCGCGCGGTGATCGAGGCGCTGGTGGGCTATCCCTACGAGCAGTGCTGGGGACGCAGCGCCATCTGCCAGAAAATGAAGCTGGCGCCGCTGGTCGATGAAAAGGCGACGGAGCCAAAACAGGCGCCGCAGCTCTAACTTCACCCCGGAAAGTCTTTCTGGTCCGCCTTTTCGGGGGGCCAGAAGGGGTACGCCTGCAAAACAGCCACAGTCCGTCTTTGCTCTGCGCGGCGGTGAAGCGCTATGCGGAAATGGCGAGCGGAAAAAGCGACGGCAGAACAGGCGGAATAAACGACGTTTTTATTAAGCGAAATATAACGCTGCGAACTTAATAAAAAGATAAAAAACCTCTGGAATAACCGTAATGGGATCGGGCAATGAATAAACAGACCTTATTGGCCTGCGGGTTGCTGCTGGCCACGACGCAGGTATCGGCAGTGATTATTGATTTACGCCACGAATGGCTGGATGACAGTAAAGTACATAAAGATCGGGTCGCCATATCGCACCGTTTTGATAACGGTATTGGTTTTACCCTGGAGGCGAAATGGAGATCAGGCGGCGACGATCCCAATAAGCCGTTTCACGACCTGGTCAGCGACGGCACGGAAAATACTCTTAACTATCAATTTCGTCCGGTCAAGCCCTGGTTTGTCCAGCCGGGGTTTACCCTTGAATCGACCGATGAAAAAAGCATTTATAAACCCTTTTTAATGACCGGCTATGAGTTTGACAGCGGCATCTATATTAACGCGCGTTACCGCTATGAATACACCCGTGAAAGCGAGGCGGGTAAAGAGGACATGAAAACCAACCGCGGCGAAATCTGGCTGGGTTACGATTTTACTGACTGGAAGGTGGAATATAACTACATCTATAAGCACAGCGATCAGATTCGCTTTGATAATAAAAAGTGGGACTATGAGCAAAATATAAAGGCGCTGTGGAAATTCAATCAAAGCTGGGCGCCCTATGTTGAAGTGGGCGATATCAGCGTGCGCAAGACCACCGATGAACGCCAGACGCGGCTACGCATCGGCCTGCAATATAAGTTTTAACCTCGCGCGTGAGAAAAGCGCCGTCGGCCTGGCCGACGGCGATCGATCATCTCAAACGCGCTAATGGCGTAAACAATAAATATCAGCGTAACTATAACCAAGCGGTAACAGGTTTCTCTGGAGAGCAATCTGCTGGCGCAGGATTATATTCGCGCCGGAAAACTGGTATCGGTATTTGGCGATAGCTATGCGATGCCAGTCAGCGCGCATCATCTGGTATTTCCTCATGCACATGAAAAGCGGAAAAAGATAAAGTGTTTTTTAAGCTGGCTTGAGCAAGAGCTGGCGGGTACGCCTTTTCATCTGTAATGCCAGAAAAGCAGAGCCGCTGGTTTATTTAAGCTGGCACACTTATTAAACGCGTTTTAATTGTTATTTTGGCGCCGACTTTGTTTTTTTATTTAAAATAACAATTAATGTATTATTTGACTGTATCAACCATCTTTACCTGCCGACGCCCCCTTTTTTGTTAATTGCCTTCCTGGTTATTTTTAT
>NZ_JANION010000049.1:0-6655 GCF_024610815.1 Mixta sp. | reverse complement strand
ATTCAGGAAAGCTGATATGGACAGGCGATATATCTTTTTTAATACTGGAATCGGCTTTTGGTCCCTGGCATTGGTAACCAGCTTTTCCTCTTTCAACTGGACAGGGATATTTGGCCTGCTGGCGGCAGGTTCGTTTTTACTTTATGCATTGCAATGGAAGGTATCGAAAATGTTCAAAAAACCCGTTAAACCCGTAGATACAGAAACCGTTCAAACTATGGCGCCGGTTGAAAAAACGCTTCCGCAGCCGGAAGAAAAAATCAGCAATACCGTTATTGCCCGTGAGGTCTGCTTTGAAGGCAATATTACGGCTGTCGGCCAGGTTTACGTCTATGGCGAAGTTAAAGGCAACATTACCGCCAGCGAGGGGATAGTAAAAGTCATGCGCAACGGCCTGGTGCATGGCGATATCAACTGCCATGAGCTGCTTGCCGACGGCAATATTCAGGGCGAATGCAAAGCGGAATCGATAGAGATTGGCGAGCATGCCCATGTTCGCGGCACGCTGAATTATGCCACGCTATCGGTGAAAAAAGGCGGTCTGTTTGTCGGTAATGCCGAAACCACCAGAGCGCCTGAGCGTGCCGCTAACGTGATCGGCATTGCGCCCGCGCCTGCCATTTCCGATAAGGAATTACCCCCTACGCAGAAAAAAAGCAAAGCCAGCCACGCCTGAACCGCTATGCGGCAGCGCAATGAGCGTTAAAAAAAGCCTGAACGCCAGCGATGACGTTCAGGCTTTCGTCAGTTAACGGCGCCAGGCCGTATAGCGATTATCAGAAATCGTAACGCAGGCGCACCAGGTTCATATCACCCAGGTCGTCGCTGCTGGAGGTGAAGACGTGCTCATAATCGATACGGAAGCCGTAATCGAGCTGTAACGTCACGCCAACGCCGTTATCGATGCGCTGGTAATCGCGGCCGCTGGTATATTCCAGACGATCGCCCATCACGTAAGGCTGCACCGATTTCACCGCATAACGCTGCACCGGAATGGTGTAGCCAACGAAATATTCCACGCCCCACGCTTCATTAGCGAAGTAGTTATCGACGCTGCGTTTCTTGCTTGGCGAGAAGTTTTGATACCAGCCGCCGCCCAACGCCAGCGTCCAGTTGTCCGGCTTCCAGCTCAGCGAGGTGCCGACGATATTCTGATCGTAACCTTTGCTGTCGCCGTTGCCTGGGTTGCGCATTTCAGCACGGGTGTAGTTCCATGCGGTGCCCCAGGTCAGATCCGGCGTCAAATGGTAATCCACGCCCAGCGAGCCACCGCCCTGACGCTTGTAGCGCAGGCCGTTGCCTGGCAGGTACTCAGTGTCTTCCAGTAGCCAGGAGGCGTAAAGATCGGCATCGCCGAAGCGATTTTTATACTTCAGCTGTTTACGCGCGCGGTAGGTGCCGTCGTAATCGCCGTTGATGCCGATATTTGACGCCTGGGCCAGCATATCGTAATCCCAGATATCCGTTTTGGCGCCGACGACGTCATAGTAAACGCTGTTCTGCTGACCAAAGGTTAGCTGGCCCCAGCGCTGACTTTTAAAGCCGGTGTAAAGCTGGCGGCGCGAAGTGTCGTGCGCGCCTTCGGCGTAGTGGTTATCCCAGTTGAACAGTGCCGGAATATTCACGCCCAGCTCGTAATAGCCCAGCCAGCTGATATCTTCGGTCAGATAATATTCCGCACCGAAGCGGAAACGCGTGCCGCCATCAAAGCCGTTGCGCTTATAAGAGCCGCGATCGCTGTCGCCGGTGATATTGTTGAACTGCGGACGGATGCTGCCGCCCACCGCAAACTTCAGACGGCTTAACGCATCGTCCGGTTGCGCATCTTGTTTAATCAGGGTAATTTCCGCCTGGCTGGCGAAAGGCAATGCAGCGAGCAGGCCAACGCCACAATAAAATGCAATAACGCGCTTAGAAAAATTCATTCTTTATCCTTAAACATCCTGACAGACCCGGCGCGATAAGGTCCATTACCCTCTCGCCAGTCAAAGTCCGCGTCCTTTACGGCGCGTAAATCGCACCCATAAAAAAACGGCTCCCGGAAGAGCCGTTATCGGTTAAATCAGCGACTTATTTAGCATTAATTTGCGCGTGCATCTCCTGAACGGAAATCACTTTCTCCGTCGGGTCGGCGTTCAGCGCCATGGCGGTCGCGAATCCGCCGTTCAGCGTGGTGTCGTAATGCACTTTATATTGCAGCGCGCTGCGGCGAATCACGCGTGAATCCTCAATCGCCTGGCGTCCGGCGGTGGTGTTGACGATGTAACTGTACTCACCGTTCTTGAGGCGATCCTGAATATGCGGACGACCTTCATGCACCTTGTTCACCAACCGCGGGTTAATGCCTGCCTCGCCCAGCACAACTGCGGTGCCGTGCGTCGCGTCCAGTTCAAAGCCGAACTTCAGCAGCTTAGCCGCCAGGTCGACGATGCGTTTCTTATCGCCTTCCCGCACTGACAGCAGCGCGCGGCCCTTTTTCTTCATATTGGACTGTGCGCCCAGCATCGCCTTGGCGAACGCCTCGGCAAAGGTGCGGCCGACGCCCATCACTTCACCCGTTGAGCGCATTTCCGGTCCAAGAATCGGGTCGACGCCAGGGAACTTGTTGAACGGCAGCACGACCTCTTTCACCGAGTAGTACGGCGGGATCACTTCTTCAGTAACGCCCTGCTCCACCAGCGTTTTGCCCGCCATCACGCGCGCGGCTACTTTCGCCAGCGGCACGCCGGTCGCTTTGGAGACGAAAGGCACGGTGCGCGCGGCGCGCGGGTTGACCTCAATCAGGTAAACCTCGTTATCCTTCACCGCAAACTGCACGTTCATCAGGCCGCGGACGCAGAGTTCGAACGCCAGCTTTTCTACCTGCTGACGCATCACGTTCTGAATATCCTGGCTCAGCGTGTAGGCAGGGAGCGAGCAGGCGGAGTCGCCGGAATGCACGCCAGCCTGTTCGATATGCTCCATGATGCCGCCGATCAGCACGCGTTCACCGTCGCAAATCGCGTCGACGTCCACTTCCACCGCATCGTCCAGGAAGCGATCCAGCAGCACCGGCGCATCGTTGGAGACGGAAACCGCGGTCTGGAAGTAGCGCTTCAGATCCTGCTCGTCGTAGACGATTTCCATTGCGCGGCCGCCCAGCACATAGGAAGGACGCACCACCAGCGGATAGCCGATTTCAGTCGCTTTCTGCACCGCCTGCTCCAGCGCCGTTACCGTGGCGTTGGCTGGCTGTTTCAGGCCGAGACGGTCAACCGCCTGCTGGAAGCGTTCGCGGTCTTCCGCGCGGTCGATGGCGTCAGGGCTGGTGCCGATAACCGGCACGCCTGCCGCTTCCAGCGCGCGCGCCAGCTTCAGCGGGGTCTGGCCGCCATACTGCACGATCACCCCTTTCGGCTGCTCGATGCGGACGATTTCCAGCACATCCTCCAGCGTCACCGGCTCGAAATAGAGACGGTCGGAGGTGTCGTAATCGGTGGAGACGGTTTCCGGGTTACAGTTGACCATAATGGTCTCGTAACCATCTTCGCGCAGCGCCAGCGCGGCGTGGACGCAGCAGTAGTCAAATTCGATGCCCTGGCCGATACGGTTTGGTCCGCCGCCCAACACCATGATTTTTTCGCGATCCTGATTCGGGTTCGCTTCGCACTCTTCTTCATAAGTAGAGTACATATAGGCGGTATCGGTGGAGAACTCGGCGGCGCAGGTGTCAACTCGCTTGTAGACCGGGTGCAGGTTGTACTGCTGGCGCAGCTTGCGCACTTCCGCTTCGCTGACGCCAGCCAGCTGCGCCAGACGCGCGTCGGCAAAGCCTTTGCGCTTCAGCGTGCGCAGGAAATCTGCGTTAAGGCCATTAACGCCTTCCTGCGCCACGCGCTCTTCCAGGCGCACCAGTTCTTCAATCTGCACCAGGAACCAGCGGTCGATATTGGTCAGGTTGAACACGCCATCCACCGACAGTCCGGCGCGGAATGCGTCGGCCACATACCAGATACGCTCGGCGCCTGCGTCTTTCAGCTCGCGGCGGATGCGGGTCAGCGCATCGGCGTCATCCAGATGGACTTTCGGATCGAAGCCGTTCGCGCCCACTTCCAGCCCGCGCAGCGCTTTCTGCATCGATTCCTGCAGCGTACGGCCAATCGCCATCACTTCGCCCACCGATTTCATCTGGGTGGTCAGGCGATCGTTGGCGCCGGCGAATTTCTCAAAGTTAAAGCGCGGAATTTTAGTGACGACGTAGTCGATTGACGGCTCGAACGAAGCCGGAGTCAGGCCGCCGGTGATGTCGTTCATCAGCTCATCGAGCGTATAGCCTACCGCCAGCTTCGCCGCGACTTTAGCGATCGGGAAGCCGGTGGCTTTGGAGGCCAGTGCGGAAGAACGCGATACGCGCGGGTTCATTTCGATAATGATCAGACGGCCATTTTTCGGGTTCACCGCGAACTGTACGTTGGAGCCGCCGGTTTCGACGCCGATTTCACGCAGCACCGCCATCGAGGCATTACGCATGACCTGATACTCTTTATCGGTCAGCGTCTGGGCTGGCGCAACGGTGATGGAGTCGCCGGTATGGATGCCCATCGGATCGAAGTTTTCGATCGAGCAGACGATGATGCAGTTGTCGTTCTTATCGCGCACCACCTCCATCTCATACTCTTTCCAGCCAATCAGCGACTCGTCAATCAGCAGCTCATTGGTCGGCGACAGATCCAGGCCGCGCTCGCAAATCTCTTCAAACTCTTCGCGGTTGTAAGCGATGCCGCCGCCGGTGCCGCCCATCGTAAAGGAAGGACGGATAATGCAGGGGAAGCCGACATCTGCAGCGACTTTCAGCGCCTCTTCCATATTGTGGGCGATGCCGGAGCGCGCGGTGTCCAGGCCGATCTTCTTCATCGCCTTATCGAAACGCTGGCGGTCTTCCGCTTTATCAATCGCGTCGGCGGTGGCGCCGATCATCGTCACGCCGAACTCCGCCAGCACACCCTGACGCTCCAGCTCCAGCGCGCAGTTCAGCGCCGTCTGGCCGCCCATGGTCGGCAGTACTGCGTCAGGGCGCTCTTTTTCGATGATTTTGCGGACCACTTCCCAGTGAATCGGCTCTATATAGGTGGCGTCCGCCATTTCCGGGTCGGTCATAATGGTCGCCGGGTTGGAGTTGACCAGAATGACGCGGTAACCCTCTTCACGCAGCGCCTTACACGCCTGCGCGCCAGAGTAGTCGAACTCGCACGCCTGGCCGATAACGATCGGACCGGCGCCCAGAATCAGGATGGATTTTATGTCGGTACGTTTTGGCATGGTTACTCTTCCTCTCCTGAAATGGATTACTGGCCGGCGCGGGCGGCTTCAATCAGTTCGATAAAGTGGTCGAACAGCGGAGCCGCATCGTGCGGGCCTGGGCTCGCTTCCGGGTGTCCCTGGAAGCTGAACGCCGGTTTGTCTGTGCGATGAATGCCCTGTACCGTCTGGTCAAACAGGGAAACGTGCGTCACGCGCAGGTTGGCGGGCAGGTCATTTTCATCAACGGCGAAACCGTGGTTCTGCGCGGTGATCATCACGGTGTTGTTATCAAGGTCTTTTACCGGATGGTTGCCGCCGTGATGGCCCAACTTCATTTTTACCGTTTTCGCGCCGCTGGCCAGCGCCAGCAGCTGATGGCCCAGGCAGATGCCGAAAACCGGAATATCGGTTTCCAGAAAACGCTGGATGGCGCGGATGGCGTAGTCGCACGGCTCCGGGTCGCCAGGGCCGTTCGACAGGAAGATGCCGTCCGGGTTGAGTTTCAGCACCTCTTTAGCCGGCGTTTGCGCCGGCACCACCGTCAGACGGCAGCCGCGATCCACCAGCATACGCAGGATATTGCGCTTCACGCCGTAATCGTAAGCGACCACGTGATAAGGCAGTTCAGCCTCCTCTTTCGCCGCCGGCAGTTCGCTTTCCAGCGTCCAGCTCCCTTGCAGCCAACTGTAGCTTTCACGCGTACAGACTTCTTTCGCCAGATCCATGCCTTTCAGGCCAGGGAACGCCTGCGCTTTTTGCAGCGCCAGCTGTGCATCCGGCGCGTCGCCCGCGATGATGCAGCCGTTCTGCGCGCCTTTTTCACGCAGCAGACGCGTCAGTTTGCGCGTGTCGATATCGGCGATAGCGACGATGTTATTGCGCTTCAGGTAAGCCGACAGACCTTCTTCGCTGCGGTAGTTGCTGGCGATCAGCGGCAGGTCACGAATAACGAGCCCTTGCGCATGTACCTGAGAGGATTCTTCATCAGCGGCATTGGCGCCGACATTACCAATATGGGGATAAGTGAGAGTGACAATCTGGCGGGAATAGGAGGGATCTGTGAGGATTTCTTGATAACCGGTCATTGAAGTATTGAAAACTACCTCTCCCACCGCCGATCCCGTCGCCCCAATGGCCCGACCGTGGAATTGGGTTCCGTCTTCCAGAACCAAAATCGCTGACTTATTCAAAACGTCCTCCAGGGAATAAACAGTCATAATATTTGCATATTAATTCAGAACGCATGGTCGAATCAATGCAAAAACCGCCTGACCGGTCGATTTTTGGCAAATTGCGCGCATTCTAATGATCGACCTGGGCATTGTCTACCCTGAAGGGCACTTTTTATTGCTTTTTTACCTGTCCCATATAAAAC
>NZ_JANION010000206.1:0-3122 GCF_024610815.1 Mixta sp. | reverse complement strand
CTAAAATAAATCGCGAAGTCATCCTTAACTTGCCGGTTATATAAAAAGAACCGTTCTGCCGGCAGCGAGGCTGCTGCATTCAACGTTTGAATTCAGCTTAGCGCAGATGACAGCGTTGGCGAGCCGGTAATGCATCCGGGTCGCTCAATATTGAAAACGGAGGTAGCAAGTGACTATTGCTATTGTAATCGGCACACACGGTTGGGCGGCGGAGCAACTGCTCAAAACCGCCGAAATGCTATTAGGCGAGCAGCAAAACGTCGGCTGGATCGATTTCGTGCCCGGCGAAAATGCTGAGACGCTGATTGAAAAATACCATGCACGTCTCGCTGAACTGGATACCAGCAAAGGCGTACTTTTCCTGGTCGATACCTGGGGCGGCAGCCCGTTTAATGCCGCCAGCCGTATCGTCGTCGATAAAGAACAGCATGAGGTCATTGCCGGGGTCAATATTCCGATGCTGGTGGAAACCCTGATGGCGCGCGATGACGATCCCACCTTTGATGAACTGATCGCCGTGGCGGTGGAAGCGGGCCGCGAAGGCGTAAAGGCGCTGAAGGCGAAAGAGCCTGAGCCCGCCCCTGCCGCCGTCGCCGCCTCCGCCCCCCGTCAGGCCGCGCCGCAGGCGCCGCTGGGCCCTGACGACCATATGAAAATCGGCCTGGTGCGCATCGATGACCGTCTGATTCATGGTCAGGTAGCGACGCGCTGGACGAAAGAAACCAATGTATCGCGCATTATCGTCGTCAGCGATGAAGTCGCCGCCGACAAAGTGCGTAAAACATTGCTGACTCAGGTCGCGCCGCCGGGCGTCAGCGCGCATGTGGTCGATGTCGATAAAATGGTGCGCGTCTGGAATAACCCGAAATATGCCCGCGATCGCGTGATGCTGCTGTTCACCAACCCCACCGATGTGGTGCGCGTGGTGGAACAGGGCGTAGAGGTGAAATCCGTCAATATTGGCGGCATGGCTTTCCGTCAGGGAAAAACGCAGGTCAACAACGCCGTTTCCGTCGACGCTAAAGATATCGAGGCGTTTAAGAAGTTAAATGCGCGCGGCATCGAACTGGAGGTCAGAAAAGTCTCCAACGATCCTAAGCTGAAGATGATGGATCTGATCGCCAAAGTTAATCAGTGACCCACCGTTTTACTTATGACCTGACGCGTCAGGTTTCACGCAGTTTTACTATGTCACAGGAGAAGTGCAATGGAAGTCACCACTCTACAAATTGCGCTGGTATTTATTGTCGCCTGTATTGCGGGTGTTGAATCGATACTCGATGAATTTCAGTTTCACCGGCCGCTGGTCGCCTGTACGTTGATCGGCGCGGTGCTGGGCGATATGAAAACCGGCATTATTATCGGCGGGACGCTGGAAATGATCGCGCTCGGCTGGATGAATATCGGCGCGGCCGTGGCGCCTGACGCTGCGCTGGCGTCTATCATTTCCACCATTCTGGTTATCGCAGGCGGACAGAGCATCGGCGCCGGCATCGCGCTGGCGATCCCGCTGGCGGCGGCCGGTCAGGTGCTGACCATTATCGTGCGCACCATCACCGTGGCTTTCCAGCACGCGGCGGATAAGGCGGCCGAGAAAGGCAACCTGTCGGCTATCTCCTGGATTCACGTCACCGCGCTGATTCTGCAGGCGATGCGTATCGCCATTCCGGCCGTGATCGTGGCGGTCTCCGTCGGCACCGACGCCGTACAGAGCATGCTGAGCGCCATACCGGAAGTGGTAACCGGCGGCCTGAATATCGCTGGTGGCATGATCGTGGTGGTGGGTTACGCGATGGTCATCAATATGATGCGCGCGGGCTACCTGATGCCGTTCTTCTACCTGGGCTTCGTCACCGCCGCCTTTACCGACTTTAACCTGGTCGCGCTGGGCGTTATCGGCGTCGTCATGGCTGCGCTCTATATTCAGCTCAGCCCGAAATATAACCGTGCCGCTGGCGGCGCTGCGCCAGCCGCAGGCCCTGCTCATAACGATCTGGACAACGAATTAGATTAAGGGGTGTGAAAATGGTAGATACCACTGCATCAACAGCGAAAAAACTCACGCCCGGCGACGTGCGTAGCGTCTTCCTGCGCTCCAATCTGTTTCAGGGTTCATGGAACTTTGAACGTATGCAGGCGTTGGGTTTCTGCTTCTCTATGGTGCCGGCGATCCGTCGTCTGTACCCGGAAAATAACGAGGAGCGCCGCCAGGCGATCAAGCGTCACCTGGAGTTCTTTAACACGCACCCTTACCCGGCCGCGCCGATTTTAGGCGTGACGCTGGCGATGGAAGAACAGCGTGCGAACGGCGCGCCCATCGATGACGGGGCGATTAACGGCATTAAAGTTGGGCTAATGGGGCCGCTGGCTGGCGTCGGTGACCCGATTTTCTGGGGCACCATGCGTCCGGTATTCGCGGCGCTGGGCGCGGGCATCGCCATGAGCGGCAGCCTGCTGGGGCCGGTGCTGTTCTTCGTGCTGTTCAATCTGGTGCGTCTGCTGTTCCGCTATTACGGCGTGGCGTACGGCTACAAAAAAGGGGTCGATATCGTTAACGATATGGGCGGCGGCTTCCTGCAAAAGCTGACGGAAGGCGCGTCGATTCTCGGCCTGTTTGTGATGGGGGCACTGGTTAACAAGTGGACGCATGTGAATATTCCGCTGGTGGTGTCGCGCATCACCGACCAGACCGGTAAAACGAACGTCACCACCGTACAGTCGATTCTCGATCAGCTGATGCCGGGACTGGTGCCGCTGCTGCTCACCTTTGCCTGTATGTGGCTACTGCGCCGTAAAGTCAACGCGCTGTGGATTATCATCGGCTTCTTCGTGATTGGTATTTTTGGTTACTGGATCGGCCTGCTGGGCCTGTAATCGATGCGGGACATGGCCAGCCGCCTTAGCGACTGGCCATTTTTTATCAGCCCGGCAAGCGTTTTAAGCAACGCCGGGCCTTATTTCTGAAGGAACCGTCATGTCGTTAACCGACGCCGCCATCCTGCTGTTTATCGCCCTGCTGCTGCTGTATGCCGTTTACGATCAGTGGATAATGCCGCGCCGTCACGGCAGAACGCGTTTGCGGGTGCCTCTTCAGCGACGCGGCAAAGCGGACAGCCTGATTT